>JANNBX010000153.1:0-3264 GCA_031385945.1 Methylophilaceae bacterium
AAAGCATGCATCTCATCATCAAACGCGATGACTAAGTCTTCACCGCGTTTTAACGCGATGGCTTTGAGCATATTGTTTAGCAATATGCCGGCTTCAGACTGGTAAAAATTCTCTGATTTTAAAGTGTTTATAAAGACTAAAACTGCAACAGCTTGTTTAGCAATCACAGCAGCTGGGTTAATCAAAACAGGCTCTGTTGTGACCGGCTCTAATGTGACTGGCTCTTGAGTGACATCTTTTAAAGAAACCTGCTCTGCAACAAGGGGCGGGGTAATAGGCGAGTCAATGCTAGCTTGGAACCCAGCTTTCAGCTGCCATGCTGGCAATAATTCCAACTCGCGCAATATATCGTTTCTATTCATTTAACACTTTGTTGTATCACATTTAGTCACTTCAAGCTGAGCCATATTACAGGGCTATTCCCATTAAAATTGCGTCTTCGCGGCCTGCAACGGCAGGGTAATAATTGCGCCGTATTGCCATTTCATTAAAGCCTACTTTTTCGTAGAGTTTAATGGCGTTCACATTAGAAACGCGCACTTCTAAAAATAGATTGGCGGCCCCTAATTCACGCGCTTTTTTCATCATTAAATCCAGCAAATAACGCCCCCAACCCTTGCCCTGCAAAGCCTTATCCACACTGATATTTAGTAAATGCGCTTCGTCTAACACCATCATCATCACACTATAGCCGATGATTACTTCATTTTCGCTCAACACCCATGCCTGATGATGATTGTTGAGGGAGTCGACAAAATTACCATGCGTCCACGGGTGGCTGTAAAGCGTGGGCTCTAGCTGCATCACCACGCCTAAATCTGACATTAACATTTCGCGAAACTGCTTAGCCATTTTTATATCTTTACAGCGCGCTCTGACGTTTTTAGCGCCACTTTATTGCGTATATAAACAGGCTGCGCACTCACAGCTGGCTGGCCTAAACCTGCTTCAAACTGTGGCTTAGCTAATTGCAAAATCGCCATGGCAACTGGGTGGTCATAAATCAGCTCGCCCAGTTTAATTTGGCTAATATTATTTTTATACACTTCACTTAATTCAGCATTAAAAGTCACCCAGCCTGTGCCAACACCCACCCAGTTTTTGCCAGCAATTCTAGGTACTTCTAGTGGCTTAAATAAACCTGCTGGGCTTATTTCAAGCCATACATCAACTTGCTTTTCAAAGGCAGCATGGTAAACCTCACCCATACGCGCATCTAAACAAGCAATCACTTTATCTTCACCTGAGTTTTCAGCCAGTGCCAGCAAGGTGCTAATGCCAACCACAGGCAAACCCGCACCAAATGCTAAACCCTGTGCAACGCCACAAGCAATACGCAAACCTGTAAAAGAGCCTGGGCCTTCACCATAAGCAATACCGTGTAAATCTTGTAGCGTTAAACCCGCTTCACTGAGTAAGTTACGTATGAGCGGCAAAACTTGCTGCGAATGCGTTTGCCCCGCCACCGTGTCGCTAGTAAAGCACTCCCCGCCCTTTTGCACCGCCAAAGACAGCACTTCGGTGGAAGTATCTATTGCTAATAAATTCATGTTATTTTCATATTTCTAAGCTCGCTAAATTTACAAGTCTTTCAAATCTCCAAGTTTTTCAAACCTCTAAGCTTTTCAAATATCTAGATTAGCCTTGCCCCGCAAACTTTTCACCACACTGCGAATCGCCTTACCCTCAAGCCGCCGCCTAACCGCACCGCCACTAGGGCGCGTTGCATAGCGCTTAGCTTGAATAATCGCCGCTTGGTTCACCACCTCATGTAAGCGCTTAATTGCATCTTTTTTATTCGCTTCTTGCGTGCGATATTGTTGCGCCTTAATAATCAGTACGCCCTCAGCTGTGATACGGCTATCTTTGGCGTTACATAAACGCTCTTTTAGCCAAGTAGCTAAACTTGAGGCATTAATATCAAACCGCAAATGGATCGCACTAGAAACCTTATTGACATTCTGTCCACCAGCCCCTTGCGCACGCATGGCAGTGAGTTCGTATTCGGTTTCGGGGATGACGATTTGCATAGCCGATATTGTAGCGAAAATGCACTTATATCAGTGATTCCATTTGCAATAAGTTATTTTTAGTTATAACATTGTTATTACATTGATTGGAGATTAACATGCAAACCAACTTGAGAAAAATCGGAAATTCACGTGGGCTACTCATACCCGCAGCATTACTGGCTGCCTGCGAGATTAGCGATATCGTTGAAATGCGCGTTGAAAACAATCGCATTATTATTGAGCCTATCGCGCCGCAACAGCGCAAAGGCTGGTTTACAGACTACCAAGCTGGCAACGATATTGATGTGTTAGCAGATTTAGATAACACCGCTATTGAACAGGAAGACTGGCAATGGTAAACCCCGCAGAAATCAAACATGCCAATGTAAAAAGAGGTGAAGTGTACTGGGTTAACCTAGACCCAACCATCGGCACTGAAATCCGCAAAACCCGCCCAGCACTCATCATATCGCCAGACGATATGAATGCAGCGCTGCCAAGAGTCATCATCGCACCACTTACTAGCAAGGGTCAGCCTTTAGGTTGCCGCCCAGAGTTGGTGTTTGAGGGCAAGCCATCTCGTATTTTACTAGACCAAATTCGCACGATTGATAAGCAGAGATTGGCGGGTAAGATGGGAGTGATTGAGTTGGGTGTTTGGCATTCAGTATTGTTGGAAATGTTGAGGTAAATATGGATAGAAAAACAGTTTTTGTAATAGGTGCAGGTGCAAGCAAGGAGGTAAATCTGCCTACTGGCTTAGAGCTTAAAAGTAAAATAACTCAACTACTTGATATACGCTTCGATCACTACCAGCAAAAAAGTGGTGACAGAACAATTACCGAATCATTAAGACTACTTGCTAAGGATGAAAATGATTCAAGAGGAGATATAAACCCATATATACATGAGGCTTGGCATATTCGTGATGCAATGTCACAGGCTATTTCCATAGACAACTTTATTGATACACATCGTGATAATCATAAAATTGCGCTGTGTGGAAAATTAGCTATTGTGCAGTCAATACTTGACGCAGAAAGACATAGCCTGCTCTATTTTAAAAGCAATAGAATCGACTCCACTATCAACTTCAAAGCCTTAGAAAAAACTTGGTATATTAGTTTTTTTCAATTATTAACTGAAAATTGCGCCAAAGACGAGTTAAAAGCACGTCTACAAACAATTACTTTAATCATTTTTAATTACGACCGTTGTATTGAGCACTTTTTGTTTCATGCCATTCAAAATT
>JANNBX010000185.1:0-17494 GCA_031385945.1 Methylophilaceae bacterium
ACGAATAAAATCAGCATCGTAATACATGGCCTCGGCATCGCCTGCTTCTTTGGCTTTCATCTGTGCGGTAAAGCGCGCGGCTTGGTCTTCTGCATCGTTAAGCTCACTAAAGCCATTGGCCATTTCACGGCCTGTAATAAATAACTCAAAACGCTCGGTAATTTCTGGGTTTTTGTCGCTGGCACGGGCAAGTGGTGACACTTCTACTGGGTAATCGATAATATAAGTTGGTTGCCACAATTGCGACTCGGCAGTTTCTTCAAATAAGCTCAACTGAAGCGAACCTAAACCCGCATGGTCGAATGGTTTGATGCCATGTTTCATAATTTCTGCGCGTAAAAAAGCGGTGTCATTTAATTGTGCCAAACTATATTGCGGCGCATATTTTTGAATCGCGCCCACAATGGTCAAGCGCTCAAATGGCTTGCTTAAATCCACTTCTTTACCGTCATAACTCAACACCGCTGTACCGCGTGCGGCAATAGCAGCCGCGCGAATAGTGGCTTCAGTAAAATCCATCAGCCATTGATAATCGGTGTAAGCCGCATAAAATTCCATCATGGTAAATTCTGGATTATGGCGAACGCTTAAACCTTCGTTTCTAAAGTTACGATTAATTTCAAACACGCGCTCAAAACCGCCTACCACCAAACGCTTTAAATATAACTCAGGCGCAATACGCATAAACATCTGCATATCTAGCGCGTTGTGATGCGTGATAAATGGTTTAGCCGACGCGCCACCTGGAATAGGGTGCAGCATTGGCGTTTCAACTTCTAAAAATTCATTTTGAATCATAAAGTTACGAATTGCAGAAACCACTTTAGAGCGCGCAATAAAGGTTGCGCGGGTTTCTTCACTGGTGATTAAATCTACGTAGCGTTGGCGATATTTCACTTCTTGGTCTTGCAGACCGTGGAATTTTTCTGGTAATGGGCGTAATGATTTTGTGAGTAAGCGTAACTCTGTTACATGAATAGATAATTCGCCTGTACGTGTTTTAAATAAACGACCAGTAGCGCCTAAAAAATCGCCCATATCCCAATGTTTGAAGCTTTCATAGACTTCTTCACCCACTTCATCGCGGGCGATATAGAGCTGAATACGTGCACCAGCGTTTTCACCGCTACCATCTTGAATAGTTGCAAAACTAGCTTTACCCATAATGCGTTTAAGCATCATACGGCCTGCAACAGTGGCTGATATAGCTTGCGGATCTAAGGTTTCTTTATCGTACTCAGCATATTGCACTTGCAAAGCCGCAGCTTTATGCAAAGGCTTAAAGTCATTTGGGAACGCCACACCTTGAGTTGCTTCGCGCAACGCTTTTAACTTCTCGCGACGTTCTGCAATTACATGGTTTTCATCTACTGGTGCTATTTCATTATTTTGTTGATTATCGCTCACGCTTAAACTCCCTGCTTCAAACTCACTTGTATAAATGGGTCAAGGTCGCCATCCAACACGCCTTGTGTATTGCCAATTTCAACATTGGTCCGTAAATCTTTAATTCTGCCTTGGTCAAGCACGTAACTTCTAATTTGATGCCCCCAACCAATATCGGTTTTAGCATCTTCCAGCGCTTGTTTGTCGGCATTGCGCTTATTAAGTTCTAGGTTATATAGCGCACCTTTTAACATATTCATCGCTTCTTCACGGTTGCGGTGTTGGCTGCGGTCATTTTGACACTGCACCACTACGTTAGTGGGTAGATGCGTAATACGCACGGCTGAATCGGTTTTATTGATGTGCTGACCGCCTGCGCCTGACGCCCGATAAGTGTCAACGCGCAAATCTGCAGGGTTAATGTCAATTTCAATACTGTCATCAACTTCAGGGAAAATTTGCACGCTGGCAAAGCTGGTATGGCGCTTTGCGTTTGAATCGAACGGGGATTTTCGCACTAAACGATGTACGCCGTTTTCAGTGCGCAACGTGCCATAAGCGTAATCGCCTGTCACTTTGATAGACGCGCCCTTAATACCAGCCACATCGCCATCAGATAACTCGAGCACTTCTACCTTAAAGCCTTTGCGCTCGGTGTAACGTAGATACATGCGCAACAACATATTGCACCAGTCTTGCGCTTCTGTGCCGCCTGAGCCTGATTGAAATTCAATAAAGCAATTCGCAGCGTCTAGTTCGCCTGAAAACATGCGGCGAAATTCCATCTCAGCGATTTTTGCCTCGATTGCTTGCGTATCGTTGTCGATACTTAACAACGTGTCATCATCAGCTTCTTCACGCGCCATATCGAACAACTCTTGACTATCTTTTAAGCCATTCTCAAGCGCTTGCAGATTGTGCACAACTAGCTCTAATACACGCTTTTCTTTTCCTAATTCCTGGGCTTTTTTAGCGTTATCCCAGATTTTTGGGTCTTCTAATAGGCCGTTTACTTCTTCTAATTTTTGACTTTTTGTGTCGAAGTCAAAGATACCCCCTGAGGGCGAGATTGCGCTCACTTAAATCGGCCAGGCGATTAGCGATACTATTGAGTTGTTCTGCTTCCATCATGCTCTACTACAAATAAAAACAGCATTATACCGCAAAGGCTAGCGGGCTCTTAATTGCGCGCTGTGTTCAAGAATAAGTTTTAACTAATTCGCCATCTTCTTTGGTAAACGTGCCGATATTCGGGTTTTCTAACAAGCTTAAAACCAGCTCTGATGGACGGCAAAGTTTTGCACCTTTTGAAGTCACAACGATAGGTCGATTGATTAAAATTGGGTGTTGCAACATGGCATCAATCAGCACATTGTCAGGCAGGCTTAAATCTCCTAAGCCAAGCTCAGCATAAGGCGTGCCTTTTTCGCGTAAACAATCACGTGGGTTAACGCCCATTAACGAAACCAGCTCAATGAGCTTTTCACGGCTTGGCGGATTTTTTAAATACTCAATCACCTCAGGCTCAACACCACTGGCGCGTATCATGGCGAGTGTGTTTCGAGATGTGCCGCAAGCGGGATTATGATAAATGGTGACTTTACTCATGACTTTCTCACAATCAATATAACAATTAGACAAGCCACTAATTGTGCAGATACAAAACCTAAAATATCTGCTGGATGAATACCCACAAAGGTATTAGTTAAACTGCGCGCTATGGTAACCGCCGGATTTGCAAAAAATGTACTGGAGGTAAACCAGTAGCCCGCAGTGACCGTCATCGCCACCAGCATAGGTACTTTTTCTTGCGCATTTTTAATGCCTAAATGAATCACGCCAAGTAAAATTAAAGTTGAGGCTAGCTCGCTGACCCAAATGCCCAAACCCTCTCTGGGCTTGCTTGATGTTTGAATAATGGGTAACGCAAATAATAAGTGCGTTAGCCAAACACCTGCAATTGCACCTGTGATTTGCGCACAGAGATAACCAATCAAATGCTTTGCACTGAGCGCTTTTTTACGCCAAAAAACCAAACTCACAACAGGATTAAAATGCGCACCTGAAATAGGGCCAAGTAACGTAATCAACGCATACAAACCGCAACCTGTGGCAATACTATTGCCAAGTAACGCAACAGCGGCATTACCCGCGCCTAAGTTTTCACCCATTAAACCTGAGCCAGTAACAATGGCGAGTAATAAGGCTGTGCCTATAAACTCTGAAAGAAATAAGACTCGATTAGGCGATTTAATCATTAAAAAATTGTTGTTGTTTATGTACGAATATTATAAAGCACGACGTTTAAATGATGCAGTTAAATGCTTCATGTTGTAACATGCTTGTCATAATAACTGCATAAAGCTTTTAGGGGAGCTCATCATGGGCAATAGCTTGTTTAGTCGTTTTATGGCGGTAATATCGCCGCGCAGCGATAATTACTTTGTCTTATTTAATCAGCTAGCAAGTTGCGTTGTGAGTGCGTCTCACGAGCTAACTTTAATGGCCGAAGTAGACGCAAAAACAGACATTGACTATGCAAGCTTTAATCAGCACTTCAAGGCTATTTGCGCGTTTGAAAAGGAAGCTGACGAATACTCCAAAGAAATCTTACTTAGCTTACATAAAACCTTTATCACGCCATTTGATCGTCGTGAAATTCGTGAGCTAGCCATGGCGTTAGAGAATATTATTGACTATGTGCAAGATATTCCACAAAGTGCGCAAATTTATGGTCACACGGTTTTTACTCCCGAAATGATAGCGCTTGCACACATTTTAATGCGTGCAAGCGCCAAAGTACGTGATGCAGTGAGTATGCTCTCAAACATGAAAAATGCTGAAAAAATACTACGCGCATGCGAAGAAATTAGCGTCATTGAAGGTGAAGCAGATCATGTTATGCGCGCAGGTATGTATCGCCTATTTGCTGAAGAATCAGACGCACGCGTGATTATTCGCTCAAAAGAACTATATGATTTGTTTGAAGAAGCGGTTGATAGCTGTGAAGATGTAGCTGACGTGATTCATGGCGTAGTGTTAGAGCGTATTTAGTAGGCTTGCTGATGGATCACGCTATTCTTGTGATGTGTTTATTAGTCGGCGTAGCGCTTATTTTCGACTTTATGAACGGCTTCCACGATGCTGCCAACTCTATTGCGCTGATGGTCTCAACAAGGTTGCTAACCCCACAAGCTGCCGTTGCATGGGCTGCATTTTTCAACTTAATTGCATTTTTATTTTTCGGTTTACATGTCGCCAATACCGTTGGCAAAGGCATTATCGATAAAGACATTATTGATAATGCCGTGATATTTGGTGCGCTCGGTGGCGCAATTTCTTGGAACTTAATCACTTGGTGGTTCGGTATTCCATCCTCATCCTCACACGCATTAGTAGGCGGCTTAGTGGGTGCGGGCATTGCCAAAGCTGGGCTGGGCGCTGTTGTAGCAAAAGGCTTAATTAAAACATCTGTCGCGATTATTTTATCGCCCTTGTTTGGCATGTTGCTCGCGCTATTGTTGATGATAGCCGTATTATGGATTTACGAAAAATCTTCACCCTACCCTACTGAGCGGCGCTTTAACAAGCTGCAATTTGTGTCATCTTCTTTGTATAGTTTAGGTCATGGCGGCAATGATGCGCAAAAAACCATGGGTATTATCGCGGTATTGCTTTATGCCAATGGGTATTTGCATGGTGATTTTTACGTACCATTTTGGGTAGTCATCAGCTGTCAAATCGCCATGGGCTTAGGCACTCTCTTTGGCGGCTGGCGTATTGTGCGCACCATGGGTATGGGTATTACACGCATACGGCCATCAGGTGGGTTTTGCGCGCAAACTTCTGGCGCAATTGCACTATTTATTGCTACATCACTGGGGATTCCTGTTTCAACCACGCACACTATTACAGGCGCAATCATTGGTGTAGGTTTATCACGCCGCGTATCAGCCGTACGCTGGGGCTTGGCTTCACGCATCGTTTGGGCATGGTTACTTACTATTCCTGCTACTGGTTTGATTGCAGGTTTGTTTTGGTGGTTTGGTACGCATTTTTTATAATGCTTTTTAAATATGTCATTTATATGACATGTAATTATTCTACAATATGACAATAACTCCTTAATAATTATAAAGTTTTCAGCATGACAGAATCCAAATTCAAAGAAATTGCAGTCGTAGATTTAGGCTCAAATAGCTTTAAACTACAAATGGCGCGTATTCAAGGCGATCATCTGTTTTTTCACGACTCCATGCGCGAATCAGTGCGGTTGGGCGCAGGCTTAGACGCACAAAAGTGCGTTAATCAAGAAACGCTAGCACTCGCTTCAGACTGTTTAAAGCGTTTTGGTGAACGACTACGCGGCTTAAATCCAGCTGCAGTGCGGGTAGTAGCCACAAATACTTTTCGTGTGGCAAAAAACGCTGATGAACTGATACAAGTTTGTGAGGCCGCGCTAGGGTTTCCTATTGAAGTGATTGCTGGGCGTGAAGAAGCGCGTATGATTTTTATTGGTGTTAGCCACGGTTTGCCGTTTGCTGAACACCCCAGATTAGTCATTGATATTGGTGGCGGCTCAACAGAGTTTATTGTAGGACGCGGCTTTGAGCCGCAACTAACAGAAAGTCTTTATATGGGCTGCGTGAGTTACAGCCGCCAGTTTTTTGCCGATGGCAAATTATCAGCTGAAAACTTCAAAGAAGCCGAAATTGCAGCGATGGCTGAAATTGAGCGCATACGCACACAATATTTAGCTGCCGATTGGCATGAAGCTGTAGGCTCATCAGGCACTGCACGCGCGCTGGGCGAAGTGCTAGCCGCTAACGATTTAGGTAATGGCGAAATCAATTTGGCGGGTTTAAATGCGCTTAAAAATAAATTATTAGGTTTTAAAGAAATCAAAAAAATAGAACTAAAAGGCTTAAGCGTAGACCGTGCTGCCGTTGTTGCTGGCGGATTAAGCATTATGTTAGCAGCGTTTCAGGCACTCAAAATTAACACAATGACGACTGCGTCAAGCGCGTTACGCGAAGGTGTTTTATATGAAATGCTCGGCCGTTTGCAACATCATGATACCCGTGAAAGTACAGTTGCCGACTTCATGCAACGCTATCACGTTGACATGCAACAAGCACTACGCGTCAAAAAAATGGCGCTACAGTTACTGGCAGAAATTCACCCACACTTGCAAATGGATAGTGAAACTGCCACGCAATACTTAAGCTGGGCCGCTAATTTGCATGAAATCGGCATTTCAATCGCGCACAGTGGTTATCACAAACATTCTGCCTATATTGTTGAAAACGCTGATATGCCAGGTTTTAGCAAAAAAGAACAAGAACAACTCAGCTTTTTGGTACGCGTACAACGGCGCTCGCCAAGCAAAATAGTGATGCCAAAACTGGCTGACGACCGCGCCAAACTGATGTTACTGATTAGACTCAGTGTACTTTTTAACCGTAATCGTATGGATAATGCACCTGCATTAAAATTAGACGTGACTGCTGAGGGTTTTATACTGCGTATTGCTGCTAAATGGCTGGCTAATAACCCACTTACAGAAACTGAGCTAGAGTACGAAACGGCTTACTGGAAAGGTTTGGGCATTATGTTTGAGGTGAGCGGCGTTTATTTTTGAACCATTAACGAATATAACTTAAGCATTTTTTATATTCCGTCATTCCAACCTAATTGCAAATGGCGGTATTCTAAAGATGGCTTGCAGCCAATTCAAAGCTAATTAAATTCAAAGCTCGTTAAATTCAAAACTCACTGTAGTTAAGTCGGTCAGCCCAAACTTAGGCATCTGGCAATAAGTCAAAACCAAACTCTGCCATTAAATAATCTTGCGCACTAAAAGCTGCCCCCTTTTTAGTGGGAATGCGATGAAAAGTGCTATCTGGCAGCATTTGCCAGCTCTGCATATTGTCTTTCAAATACGGCTCTAGACCTTCTTTCATAATGCGCTTTTTGACTTTTGCATCCAGTATCGGAAAGCACACTTCGATACGACGAAAAAAGTTGCGGTACATCCAATCTGCACTCGATAAATACAGGTTATCGTCACCATGATGATGAAAGTAAAAAATACGTGTGTGCTCTAAAAAGCGCCCAACAGTTGAACGCACGGTAATGTTTTCAGACACATTTGGAATACCTGGTTTTAATGCACAAACACCACGTACCAATAGCTCAATTTTCACACCAACTTGACTAGCATCGTACAGCGCGCGAATCACATCTGGGTCTAGCAATGAATTCATTTTGGCAATAATATGGGCTTTTTTGCCCTCTTTAGCGAACTCAGCTTCTTTATGGATCGCTTTAATCAACTGGCTATGCAGCGTAAAAGGTGATTGCCAAATATGGCGCAATTTGCTGGCTTTGCCTAAGCCAGTGAGTTGCGCAAATACATCGTTCACGTCTGAGCATAGCTCTTCGTGGCACGTCAATAACCCAAAATCTGTATAAAGCCTAGCAGTACGTTGGTGATAATTACCTGTCGCTAAATGCACATAACGTTTTAATTTTCCATCCTCACGGCGCACGACCATGGCCATTTTGCTATGGGTTTTGTGACCCACCACGCCATACACAACATGTGCACCAGCATCTTCTAATTTAGCAGCCCAATTGATATTAGCTTCTTCATCAAATCGCGCTAACAGCTCAACAACTACGGTCACTTCTTTGCCGCGTTTAGCTGCTTCAATCAACGCTTCCATCAGACTTGAGTCACTACTTGTGCGATAAAGCGTTTGCTTTATCGCTAATACTTGTGGGTCTACAGAGGCTTGCGCAATAAAATCGATCACCGCGTTAAACGATTGGAAAGGATGATGTAGCAAAATATCTTGCTTAGTAATCGCTTTAAATAAATCAGGCTGCTTTTGAATCTCTTTAGCGGTGCTGGGTTTGTACGGTTTAAATTTCAAATCTGGGCGATTCACTGATTCAGGGATCTGCATAAGCCTGACCAAATTCACCAAACCATTAACTTGATATAAATCATCTGTGCTCAAATTAAACTGTTTCAACAAAAATGCAATCATTTCAGCTGAGCAACTATCGGCCACTTCAAGGCGTACTGCATCACCATACTGGCGTTGTGTTAGTTCGCCTTGCAGCGCAATACGCAAGTCTTTTAAGTCGTCATCATCTACGTTTAAATCTGAGTCACGCGTGACTCTAAATTGATAGCAACCTTTAACAGTCATGCCAGAAAAAAGCTCATCTACATGCGCGTGTAAAACAGATGATAAAAAGATAAAGCCATCGGGCACACCTGCAATATCGTCAGGCAATCTAATCACGCGCGGTAAGGCGCGTGGCGCTTGCACCATGGCCATGCCAGAGTTACGGCCAAACGCATCTTTACCCTCAAGCTCAATAGCAAAGTTCAAGCTTTTATTCAACATGCGTGGAAAAGGATGAGAAGGATCTAAGCCCATTGGCGTTAAAATCGGCATGAGTTCGCGGAAGAAATAATCACGAATCCATTCTTTTTGCTTATCGCTCCAGCTACCACGGCGCAAAAAATGTATGCCTTGCTCAGCCAGTTTTGGCAGCACTGTATCATTCAAAATATGATATTGCTCATCAATCATACTGTGTGCAAGCTTGCTCACTTGCGCCAATATTTGCTTGGGCTGTAGGCCATCAGCGGCCACATCAAAGTTATTGAATTTAACCTGTTCTTTAAGGCCCGCCACGCGCACCTCAAAAAACTCATCCATATTACTACTGAATATACTCAAAAATTTTAAGCGCTCAAGCAGTGGAATATTCGGGTCTTCCGCTTGGGCTAACACACGGCGATTAAAGGCTAATAAGCCTAATTCACGATTAACGAAATGTTCTGGATTGAGTTGGATGCTAGACAATTGTTTGGATGCCAAGATATGAAGCCTACAGTTTATGACGGTTAGGTGACAATTATATGACAATTAGACATTGCGCTTTGATGCGCTTAACTGATTATGTATGCACAACAGAGTTTACCCAGCAAAACCGAGTCGCTATTTAAGCAAGTTTACAAAGCTGAGCTTAAATGTACGAACGGCTTTAATTAAAACTTCATCAAACAAAAGCTTAAGTATTCACCAACCAATGTAACAAAGGTGCCCACTCTTGCATATCACGCTTTACTTTTGAGGCGGGCATATCAAACAAGCTTATGCCTTGCTCGGCAGCTTGCATATAAAGTTGAGTGTCGCGTAAATTCGTAATCACTGGAAAACCTGCTTCGACTAAAAACTCTTGTAGTTTTAGTGCGGTTTTAGTTCGGCTATCCACCCGCATACCCACCATAGCTACAAACGTCCGCGCTTTACGAATCGCTTTTTCTTCGCGTAATACGTTTAAAAAGTCAGTAGTAGCGCCGATATCAAAAGCCGATGGTTGCATAGGCACAACCACCCAATCAGCTGCTTTGACGGTGTCACTTAATTTTTCACTACGTAAACCCGCAGGCGAATCAATCACTGTCCATTCTGCACTTAAGCTACCTGCATGCTTACCACGCCCATCTTGCGGATGTATCAGTGGTAGGCCGTCAGGACGACGACCTAACCAGTTAGTGCTTGAACGCTGTCTATCCATATCAGATAGCACCACATGTTTGCCTCGGCTAGCCAAATAACCTGCTAAATTGGTACTCATGGTGCTTTTACCACTGCCACCTTTAGGGTTAGCCACTAATACTGTTTTCATGCATAGACTTTCTTAACGAATGATTTTTACCTTATAACTTATAATTCTTCAGGCGCTAAAACGGCTTCAAGTACATATTGCTCTTTATCATCTCTAATTCTAGTGCTTAGCCACCATATTGCACCCTTTTTTACACTCCAAGGCATTTTCTTTTTAGTCAGCGCTAAGCTAGCCGCAGCACCCAATGTAGGCTGATGACCAATCACCACCACCACATCTAAAGCTAACGGCCAATTAGCTGCTTTTAAAGCAGCCTCTGCACTAGCACCAGGCGCTAACTCTGGCAGTGTTATATAGTCACGGCCTAATGCTTTTGCTGTTTGCTGCGAGCGTTTTGCAGGACTAACTAAAATACGCGCGTTTTTAGGTAAACGCGCATTTAGCCACTTAGCCATTTTTTTAGCATGTCTTTCACCTTTTTTGGTGAGCTTACGCTCTAAATCTAGAGCAATATCTTCTACTATAAGTTCTTCTGCTTCCGCATGACGCCAGAGTATCAATTCCATTTATTTTTATCCTTGTGAACGTTAAATTTGCCAACAATCAGCAATATATAGCACACAGATTTAAACCCATAATTACATGACAGTTTTATGAAATATTTGCATTATTTGTTATTCTGACTAATTGTCACAAATCTGTCATATTTAATGTTTAAAGTACGGTTTGATTATTTACTCAGCAATTTTAACAAGACTCACCCCTTTGGAGGCTTTATGCAATTTAAGTTAGCAACAACATTAGGCGTAGCTGCATTTGTAGCAGCAGCTTTTTCAACACCAAGCTTACAAGCAGCCGAAAAAATCATCAAAATCGATGGTTCAAGCACTGTTTACCCAATTACTGAAGCCGTTGCTGAAGAATATCAGATCGCTAAAAAAGTAAAAGTTACGGTTGGTATCTCTGGTACGGGCGGTGGGTTTAAAAAATTCTGCCGTGGCGAAACAGATGTACAAAACGCATCACGTCCTATCTTGAAAAAAGAAATGGACGCTTGTAAAGAAGCGGGCGTTCAGTTTATTGAGTTACCAGTAGCTTACGATGGCTTAACAGTTGTTGTGAATCAAAAAAATGATTGGGCTAAAAGCTTAACTGTTGCAGAACTTCAAAAAATTTGGGGCCCAGCATCACAAGGTAAAATCAAAAATTGGAACCAAGTTAATCCTAAATTCCCAGATCGCGCTCTAAAACTATTTGGAGCTGGCTCTGACTCAGGCACATTTGACTACTTCACTGAAGCAATTAACGGTAAAGCAAAATCAAGCCGTGGCGATTACACAGCTTCGGAAGATGACAATGTGTTAGTACAAGGCGTATCAAGCGACATCGGCGGTTTGGGTTATTTTGGCTTTGCATACTATGAAGAAAACCAAGGTAAATTAAACGCAGTAGCGATTTCTGATAAAGGCAAACCAGCGGTATTGCCATCTGTAGCTTCTGTTAAAGATGGTACTTACCAGCCTCTTTCACGCCCAATGTTTATTTACGTTAATGCAACATCGGGCGCATTTAAGCCTGAGGTTAAAGCCTTTATTGACTTCTACTTAGCAAACGCACCAAAACTGGTTAAAGAAGTAAAGTATATTCCGTTGCCAGACAATGAATATGCTGCTGTAACAGCACATTGGAAAGGGTTAAAAGCGGGTACAGGTTTTGGTGGCGTACCAGAGGTTGGCGTTAAAATTGAAGAGTTATTAAAACGCGTAAAATAAGTAGTTCTTCAATAGATTAGCGACACGCAATAACAAAAAGGCGACTTCGGTCGTCTTTTGTCTTACTTGTGTCACATAAAAAACCTAAAATATTGCATAATCTTTAATAACGTAAACCAATGAATACACTCTCGATGTCAATCAACGAAACCACCATTAGTCCACGCTTAGCTAAAAATATTAAGCGCAATATTAAAGAACGTATTATCGAGTTCATCTTAATGATGGCGGCCTTGTCGGCGGTCATTACCACTTTCTCAATTGTCGGTATATTGCTGTTTGAGTCGTTGTCATTTTTCAAAACAGTATCATTGGTAGACTTTTTTACTGACACACAATGGACACCTTTATTTGAAGATGCTCACTACGGCATCATGCCGCTAGTGGCTGGTACGCTAACCACCTCGGCAATCGCCTTGGCTGTGGCCATACCAATCGGTACGGTTGGCGCTATTTACTTATCAGAGTTTGCCTCTCACAAAGTACGCGAAACGGTTAAGCCGATACTGGAGTTATTAGTTGGTGTACCCACTGTAGTATTTGGTTACTTTGCCCTGCTTTTTGTGACACCATTGCTACAAAAAATATTCCCAGAATTACCAGGTTTTAACATGTTAGGCCCAGGCATTGTTATGGGTATTATGATTGTGCCCTACATTAGCTCCGTTGCAGAAGACGCCATGCGTGCAGTACCTATGAGCATGCGTGAAGGCTCTTACGCTATGGGAGCAACGCGCTTTCAAACCGCGGTACGTGTTGTTACACCAGCTGCGGTTTCTGGCATTATTGCAGCCTATATTTTGGGTATTTCTCGCGCTGTAGGTGAGACCATGGTGGTTGCTATTGCAGCTGGTCAGCAACCTATTTTGACTTTTAACCCAATGGAGGGTGCAGCCACGATCACCGCCTACATTGTACAAGTGGCTTTGGGTGACCTACCACACGGCAGTATTGGCTACCAAAGTATATTTGCGGCAGGTTTAGTGCTCATGTTAATGACGCTTTTCTTCAATATACTCGGTCACATTGCTCGTAAAAAATACCGCGAAAACTACTAATGTCTGGCCAAATCAATAAGATGGAAAATAATATGCAAACGCCTACAACACCAGCAAGTGTACTCAATAACCTTGATGTCGTGCGAGCCATGATCAAGCGTCATAAACTCAACGATACATTGTTCGCAATTGTTGGTTTAATCGCTTTAATGATTGGTTTACTAACGCTACTCACTTTGTTTATCGACCTAGTGATAGACGGTCATCCACGCTTTAATCTTCAATTCTTAAGCGAATATCCATCACGTAAAGCTGAACGCGCAGGTTTGTTATCAGCCTGGGTTGGCTCTAGCTTGGTGATGTTAGTTACCTTCTTGACAGCCGTACCTATGGGTATTGCAGCAGGTTTATACCTTGAAGAGTACGCAAAAAAAGGTTGGCTATCTGATTTAATTGAAATTAACGTTTCAAACCTTGCTGGTGTACCCTCAATTATCTACGGTTTAATGGCGCTTGGCTTATTTGTGTATGGCCTAGGCTTAGGTCAAAGTATTTTAACGGCTGGTTTAACGCTTGGTTTGTTAATTCTGCCAATCGTGATTGTGTCAACTCGTGAGTCTATACGTAGTATTCCAATTGCTATTCGTGAAGCGGCTTATGCAGTGGGCGCTACCAAATGGCAGGTAGTTAAAGATCACGTGGTTAAGTATTCACAAGGCGGTATTTTAACAGGTGTGATTATCGGTATGTCACGCGCCTTAGGTGAAACAGCACCAATTATCACCATTGGCGCACTTACGTTTATTGCGTTTTTACCTCCATCGCCAATCGTTGGCGAGCCGCCATTCCTTAATTTCGAATGGTTGAGTTCAGGCTTTACTGTCATGCCAATTCAAATGTTTAACTGGCTGTCACGCCCTGATCACGAGTTTCACATCAACGCTGCGGCAACGGGTGCCATTATTATTGTGGTGACTTTACTGATGAATGGCACAGCAATTTACCTACGCTACCAAATTCGCAAAAACATCAAATGGTAAAAATGACTGCAGACATATTTTTAATTTTCGTGACAAAGTTATTCACAAAAATTAAAAACCTACAGGCATATTAAATATTTAAATAATAATTAACAGTATTAGGATACCAACATGGCTACAGTAACATCGGCAATCAAAGCAGAATCTCGTGATTTAAGCTTTATTTATAACGGCTCAACGAAGCCCTCGCTTAAAGGCATTAACATGCCGTTATACGAGAAAAAAATTACCGCGCTCATTGGCCCATCTGGTTGTGGTAAATCTACTTTTCTACGATGCTTTAACCGCATGCATGACTTGTACCCAGGCAATGAATACCAAGGTCAAATTGTGATGCACCCTGACAACACCAATATTTTAGATGCTGGCGTAGACCCAATCGAAGTCCGCATGCGTATTAGTATGGTGTTTCAAAAACCAAATCCTTTTCCCAAGTCTATTTACGAAAACGTAGCATACGGCTTACGTGTTCGTGGCGAAAAAAACAAGCGTACACTTGATGACAAAGTTGAAGAAGCACTAAAAGGCGCAGCTATTTGGAACGAGGTAAAAGACCGCTTGCACGACCTAGCCTTTAACTTATCTGGCGGTCAACAACAGCGCTTATGTATCGCCCGCGCACTGGCAACTGACCCTGAAATTATGCTATTTGATGAACCAACATCAGCACTTGACCCTATTGCAACCGCCAATATTGAAGAACTAATGAGTGAGCTACGTAACAAACTCACCATACTAGTTGTTACGCACAATATGCAACAAGCGGCTCGCGTTTCTGACTACACCGCTTATATGTATTTAGGCGACTTAATTGAGTATGACGATACAGATAAGATTTTTACTAACCCAAGCAAAAAAGAAACTGAAGATTACATCACAGGTAAGTTTGGTTAATAACCCATAGTAAGTCTTGCCAGAATAATTTTCTAAGTTAATTTTCTACAAACAAAAAAGCCGCTTAAAAGCGGCCTTTTTGTTTGCAGCTAGTCACCTCCATCTTTAAGGGAGAGGTTTAGTGTGGGGGTAAAATGATTCTTCAATCTAAAATCTCAATAAATACATTTTTACTTAATCCCAACACCATACTCATTTTAATAAAAATTATAATAAGAAGCTAAAACAGCTCATCTCAAAGCCCATGTTGAATACTTGGCTTGCGCATCGTTACGAACTCTTCAGCAGCCGTGGGGTGTATACCTATCGTGCTATCAAATATCGCTTTAGTCGCGCCTGCGCGTATGGCAATTGCCATGCCTTGTACAATCTCACCTGCGTCTGGTCCAACCATGCATAGACCAACCACTTTATCCGTACTTCTAACCACTAAAAGCTTCATCAAAGTACGCTCGCTTGAGCCTGATAAAGTATTTTTCATCGGCTTGAATTCTGATTTATACACATCAATATTGTCTGGGTATTGGTTTAAAGCTTGTGCTTCAGTTAAACCAACTGTACCAATACTAGGCTGGCTGAATACAGCTGTTGGAATATTATGGTAATCAACCACACCTGTTTTACCCGCGTAAAGCTTATTCACTAACGCCATGCCTTCAGCAGTTGCCACTGGTGTTAAATTAACGCGATTTGTCACATCTCCAAGCGCATAAATACTCGGCACGTTGGTTTGGTAATCATCATTCACTTTAATCGCGCCAACGGCATCCATCGCCACGTTTAGCGCCTCTAAACCAATACCTTTAGTGTTAGGCACACGGCCTGTCGCGTACATTACTAAATCGGTCGCTATTGTTTCGCCTTTGGTTGTGTGTACCGTCAAACCTTCGCAATCTAAATTGATTTTATCAACACTGGTATTAAACATAAATTTAATACCTTTTTTAGCCATCTCAGCAATCAAAAAGTCGCGCACATCTTCATCAAAACCATTGAGTACTTTTGAGTTGCGCTCAAAAATCGTTACATCCACACCCAAGCCATGCATAATGCCTGCAAATTCCACAGCAATATAACCACCACCAACAATCACCATTTTTTCTGGCAGCTCGGCTAAATCAAACACTTGGTTTGAAGTAATAATGTGCTCTTTACCTTCAACCTCTGGCACAAATGGCCAACCACCAGTGGCAATAATAATGCGCTCAGCGCTATAAGTTTTGCCATTCACAGTCACTTCATGCGCGCCAGTTACTACGCCACGGCCATTAATTACGGTAACGCCACTATCATGCAATAGCTTGTCGTATACATGTTGTAAGCGGCTAATTTCTTTTACTTTATTAGCCACTAATGTAGGCCAATCAAAGCTTGGTTTAACTGCTTGCCAGCCAAAGCCTGCAGCTCCAGCAAAGCTTTCAGCAAATTGTGACGCATATACATACAGTTTTTTAGGCACACAGCCTACATTCACACAAGTACCGCCAAAATAACGGTCTTCAACAATCGCTACTTTAGCACCATGGCCTGCCGCCATACGCGCGGCACGCACGCCACCTGAGCCTGCGCCAATAACAAATAAATCAAAATCATATTGCGTAGTTGGGGTATAAGCCAATTAAATTCTCTTTTAAATTAAATAGGTCAAACATCAGAATATTCAAATAAAAAAGGCGATGTGCATGACATCGCCTTTTTGTTTCTACTAGCGCGACGAATTATTTTGTTAAATAATTAAGCATTGTGCCAGCGTCTGAAACTTCAAATGGATCATCACCGAAATTATCATCTTTGCCTGGCTCAACAAACATTTGTTTAACTTCGCCATCTTCAACTAACATTGAATAACGCCATGAGCGATCACCAAAGCCTAGGTTGTATTTTTGTACCAACATGCCCATACCACGTGTGAAATCACCGTTACCATCTGGCAACATTTTAATATTTTTAATACCTAGGTTTTTACCCCATTGGAACATCACAAACGCATCGTTCACGCTTAAGCAGTAAATGTCATCAACGCCCGCTGCTTTGAATGCTTCAAAATGCGCTTCGTAGCCAGGTAGATGTGTGCTTGAGCAGGTAGGTGTAAATGCACCAGGTAGCGCCACAATAATGACCTTTTTGCCTTTAAAAATATCAGCAGTTGTTACATCTTGCCAACGGAATGGGTTTTCACCACCGATACTCTCATCACGAACACGCGTTTTAAAAGTTACGTTAGGTACATTTACAATCATGGTTGTTTCCTTAAATTAAAAGATTATTGATTAAATTGGTCAAACTTATTAATGCGTAAATTCTGCGCTGTTATATTACATAACTTCCGATACTTGTTAAACGAAAATGTTTTAATAGAATTGATAGCTTTTGTAAATGACATTAGAAATGCCGCTTGCAAGAAAAAGTGATGGCACAAACAAGCAGCTATTCAAACGCGTAAACATGAACGGTATACATGAAAAAAGGCGTTATGAATAAACATAACGCCTTTTAGATATTGGTAGGGCGTGCGGGGATCGAACCCACGACAAACGGATTAAAAGTCCTCTGCTCTTCCAGCTGAGCTAACGCCCAATTGAATTTTAAATAATACAATAAAATGGGTACTACTTAATTGCTGATAATTTATTTGTTGCTATATTTATTTCGTAGTTAATTTGCATCACCTACGAAAGGGCGCAATTATGCAAGAAACTTCAGACTTGGTCAATGCTAATTACAGAAATAACTTAACTTTTTACAGACT
>JANNBX010000253.1:0-13335 GCA_031385945.1 Methylophilaceae bacterium
TGAAAATCCGCGTGTCACAGGTTCGATTCCCGTCCCGGCCACCAGTATTTTAAAAGCTCACAGTGATGCGGGCTTTTTTGTTTGTGAGCGTGATAGAGGCTAATAAAATCAGCATTAGTCACAATCTAACTAGCCGCTCTGATTACAGTATTTTTAAAGCCGATGGCTTATTCTAAGCTATCAACGCCATCCCATACTGCCACGCCATCTGGGCTGGTGATAAATTTCTTTTTGTACACATTAAAAATGAGTTTCTTAACTTCTTTAAATTCATTTAATAACTGGTCACAATCTGCTCTACTGGCCGCCTCACACCGAAAAGCCATATCCACATTGACGTGATCTGCAGAGCCAACATCTATAATGCGTTTAATCACACTAGGGTGTGCATAATGGCCACCTTCGGTAAATGCCCATTCAATATGTGGGCCTTCTTTAACAACATACCAAGGACCACTACGATCTTGCCAACCAAAAGGTTTGGTATTGGCTTTTAAAACAGTATCTTTGCGCTCTTTAATTGAATTGATCGCCATAATGATGCTTGGATAACCGATTGCAATAATATAGGCTGGGTCTACTTGAGTAACTTTTTTAGATTTGACTTTGCCTTTCTTTTTATTCGCGGCTTTTGTTAAAGCATGGGTATTGATTGAGGCCAAGCCAATTAAAATGGCTAGTATATAAACAATGATTTTCATGTAAATCCAATAATTTGTTTGTTAAGTATTGAGTAGCGAAGAGTAGGAGTTAATCGCAAGCAGCTCATTTATTGTAGACTCGTTACTCGTCTTCTGTTTCATCTACGACCTCTCGACTTAACCCTAATTTTGACAAACGGTAACGCAATGTTCTAAAACTCACACCTAATAATTTAGCGGCAGCGGTTTTATTTTGGTTGGTTTTATCTAGTGCGTTTAAGATCACTTGCTTTTCAATGTTTTCTAAATAGTCCGGTAGTGCAACATTCGGATTTTGTATGTGATTGGCTTGGCCGCTATTATTTCTAATTGCGTGAGTGTTCGGTATTTCTGCGCTTATAGCATCGCCTTCTAGCAATAAGTCTTGTTCTAAGATTTGCTCTCCATCACACATGGCGAGTGCGCGTTCTAGTATGTTTTCTAACTCGCGAATATTACCGGGGAACAGCTCATTTTGCAGTCGTGTAATAATATTGGCATGCAGTTTTGGCAGTGGTTGCTGATTTTTAGCGCATTGTTTGGCTAATAGCGCTTCAATAAATAACGGTATGTCCTCACTAATTTCACGCAGAGCTGGCATTTTTAGGCTAATAACGTTTAGCCTATAGTATAAATCTTGCCTAAAGTGGCCAGCGTCCATCATTGTGCTTAGATTTTTGTGCGTGGCGCTAATAATACGTACGTCGATGGTTTCTTCAGTAGTGCCGCCTACCATGCGGACCTTTTTCTCTTGTATGGCGCGCAGTAATTTTACCTGCATGGCGAGCGGTAAATCGGCGACTTCATCTAAAAACAAAGTGCCGCCGTTGGCCGCGTGAAACAAGCCTTCTTTATCTTGATTAGCGCCTGTAAAAGCGCCTTTTTTGTAGCCAAAAAATTCACTTTCCATCAATGTTTCGGGTATTGCCCCACAATTTACCGCAATAAATGGATAGTTTGCGCGTGCGCCTTGCCTATGTATCATGCGCGCTGCTAGCTCTTTACCCGTGCCTGACTCGCCGCTAATAAATACCGGTGCTTGGCTGCGCGCAAGCTTGGCAATCATATTGCGTATATTTTGAATCAGCGGTGAATCGCCTATCATGTCATTTTTAGTTTGTGGGTTAGCAAGTACGCTGGCGTCACTCAACTTAAGCGCTGATTGTACGAGAGGGCGTAACTGTGCCAGTGAAATAGGCTTATTGATATAGTCAAATGCACCCGCTTTTAACGCTGAAACGGCGTTTTCTGCGCTACCATACGCAGTAATAACGGCAATTGGTAATCTTGGATAAGTTTGGTTCACATGTTGCACAAGCGCTAAACCCGTACCATCGGGCAGGCGCATATCCGTTAGGCAGAGCGCATATTGGTGAGCAGCTAGTAACTGTTTTGCTTCTTCTACTGTACCAGCGCTGTGGGTAGTAATTTCCATACGCTCTAATGTAATGACTAATAATTCTCGAATATCTGGTTCGTCATCGACCACTAAACAGCTTAGTTTTTGGCTCATGCATAGGCCTTTTGGTTGGGTGCATTACGGGATAATGTTGTGTTCAACATTTTAATCTCCAATTTGAATAGCGCGCCAGCTTCAACAGCCATGCAGCTTATAGTTGCATTATTGGCTTCTGTTAGCTCTTTGGCAATATAAAGCCCTAAGCCGGTACCTGTGCTTTCTGTAGTGAAAAACGGCTCAAATAAATGTGCACGCGTTTCTTCAGCAATCACGTCACCGTCATTAATCACTTCAATGGTGACTAGTGATTTTTTGTGATTTAACTGCACAATAACGCGTAAAGCGTGACGATTTTGACTGCAGTGACGCCAACCGTTTTTACATAAATTCCAGCAAATCTGATTTAAATGCCGCCGATCGAAGTAAATTTGCACGTTAGCTTCAGGCAGTTCTAGCGCAAAAGATTCGGCTGGGACTTTTTCAGCAGGGCAAAATTGCTCGTAAAATTCAAGCAAAAAATCGTTCAATGCAAACTGCTGTTGATTGGTGCGATCACGCCGATTCAACTCTAAAATATCGGTAACCATTTGATTTAAACGCTCTACATTGTCGTTAATAATATTCACCAAACGTTGTGATGCACTGTCGCTGACGGTTTCTTGTAATAATTGGTTAGCATGACTAATGGCGCTGAGTGGGTTGCGAATTTCATGTGCAACATTGGCTGTGAGCCGCCCTAATGCAGCTAGTTTCATTTGCTGTGCTTGCGTTTGTACTTGACTAAAGTCTTGTAAAAATACCACTACACCCGTTTGTTGTGCGAGTAATCTGCATTTTAAGGAGCGCCCAGTGACAGGCGAGCTATAGCTGAGTGTATCGACACGATGATGGTTAATAAGCCAATCTTTAATTAACAGTTTAAGGTCTGGAATTGCATGATTTAGGTTAACTTCTACTGAAATGGTTAAGGCTGATTTTTCAGGATCTTTATTTTTAGGCGCTGATTTTTCAGAAACTGAATTTTTAAATAAGACATTTTCGGAAGCTGAGTTTTCAAGTTCGTGATCACTTTCGCCCAGTAGTAAAAGCAGCGCTTTAGGGTTATGGTGCAGTAAATTTAAATCAGTATCAAATACCAAAACACCATCGTTCATTTCTTGCGTAATAAGTGCGTTGATGTGGCTTAAATTTTCAAGATCTACACCACGTTTTTCGGCAAGCGCTTCACTGGCTTTGCTGCGTTTTGCTAACGTATGCGCAAGCCATGCGGTGGCAAATAAGCCCATGGATAATAGCGCTGCCTGCGTGTATTCTGCATAAGCTGATCCCCAAGTGAGTACTTGATACGCTTGTATCAGTAATAGGCCAATACTAGCCACAGCCGCATGAAATAAGGCTAAGCGGCCTTGGCTAATTAAACTCGCAAGTGCAATCGTTGAGACAAGTAGTAAACCATAACCACTTTTACTGCCACCTGAAGCCAGCAAAATCAATAAAATAAAACTAATATCCGCCAGCGTAAGTAAGGTAACGAGATGATTAAGCTTTGGCCATTTAAGCCAAGCTAAGAAAAGCGTTAACACGCTAAAAACAAAATATAGCGCCGATGTTTGCGCAAAAATATCAATGTTGTAAGTACTTAGCCAACTAGAGTCTGGCGTGAAAAAATATAACGACACTAAAATGGTGGATATAGTCAGCCGATAGCATGCCAATAATCGAATTGAGCGCCAGTAGTTGCCAACTTCTACATTAGTGAAATAAAATTTAAGCCAAGTGATCATGTGATGGGTGCGGTATTACTTTAAAAAAGCTTCGCGATGCGCGTCACTACAAAAATATAAATCGTTGTCTGACACACACTCACTTTTAGGCACGTGTAAGCCGCAATGCGCGCATGGAACTATAGCTTCAGTGGTTTTTGGCTTAGTTTTTTGCTGATTTTGCGATGTTGGACGCACTGCTTTTTTGAAAAACAGATAAGCCAGACAGATTAGCGCTAAAATAATGAAAAATTTAGACATGTTTGAAATAAAAATAAAAATATCACAATCATGCTAACTAATTTTTGTCATAAAAACTAATTTTTATCACAAAATTCTCGCTTAACTGAAAAAACAACATTTTGAAAACTGATATACTCATTACAAAAGATCATCAAACTTATACTTTTAAAACAACTTGTTTAGTCATCGTTTAGGCAAAAACTCCGAATAATTATGGCTACCCCACAAGAACTTGCAGAATTTTTAAAGCAAACAGAGCGCCGTGCATTTAAGCAGGTAGCTTATGCTGTGCGCGACGATCATACCGCGCTCGATATTGTGCAAGACTCCATGATGAAATTAGCCGAGAAGTACGCTACGCGTCCTGTAACTGAGTTTCCCATGTTGTTTCAGCGTATTTTGCAAAATACCACCCGTGATTTCTGGCGGCGCCAAAAAGTGCGTAACCTCTGGACGACGCTTTTTTCCTCGTTTGGCAGTGGTGAAGATGATAACTATGATGTGCTCGAAACACTAGAATCTGCAAATGAAAATAAGTCAGACGAACCTGATAACGTGCTTGAAAAAAAGCAAACAATCGCATTGATAGAACAAGCATTAACTAAATTACCTATGCGTCAACGTGAGGCCTTTATCTTGCGTTATTGGGAGGAGATGGATGTAGCTGAAACTGCAGCAGCAATGGGTTGCTCAGAGGGTAGCGTGAAAACACATTGTTCACGCGCGGTACATAGCTTATCTAAAATTTTAGGGTCTACTGGCCTTGGTAAACGTAAGCTAGTGCTACCAAGCTAGATTAAGATTGCATTAAACAAACTAATTGAGATAAACAAAAGGGTCGGTTGCGTGAATCCAAAAGAGTAAGCGCACTGAGGATATGATGAAAAAAGATACGTTAACTGATTTAAACGTCACTGAAAAAATAGCCGTTGAAATGATTCACGACTTGCTCAATAGTCAAGCCGATGAAATGAGTGTTGAAATTAGCCAAAAGCTAGCAAACGCGCGCTTTCAAGCGGTAGCAGCAGCTGAGTTGCAGCTACAAAAAGCACCAAAGCTAGCAGGTCAAGCTGGTATGTTTGGTCAACAAATGGGCGACTACTTTACTGAGCATCGTTTAGTAGCGTCTTCATTATTTTTAATTAGTGCAATTGTGGTTGCGCTGTTTGTGAACCAACACTTCACTAGTCAAACACAATTAGAAAACAGCGATGCGTTTTTACTAGCGGCTGAGTTGCCGCCAGAAGCGTTTGCAGATAAGGGATTTAACGCATGGGTAGCTTCTTCAGCAAAATAGTACGCAGTTCATTATTGGGTTTAATATTGTTAAGCGCTACCGCTTACGCAAATGCCGCTGACCCTACTTGGGCAGAGTTAAATAATGAACAGCAAAAAGTGCTCACGCCATTGGCTGGTGAGTGGAATACGCTACGCCCATGGCAACGCGAAAAAATGTTGGACATTGCGCGAGATTATCCAAAAATGCAGCCTGACCAGCAAAAGTTAGTGCAAAAGCGTTTGGATGATTGGAGCCGTTTAACGCCTTATGAACGTGAAAATGCGCGTAAACGCCATCAACAATTTCAAACGCTAAGCCCTGAAAAAAAGCAGGTCATGCGTAAAAAGTGGCAAGAATATCAATCGCTGACTGAAGACCAAAAACAAAGTTTGCGCAAGACCAATCCTGATTTTGATAAAGCGGATGATTTGTAATTCAGCACAACTCAGCAATAAAAAAAGCTCATAATGCGTAGTTACCTAATACGTTTTATGAGCTTTTTTTATGATGCTTTGCTCAGCTTAGCCATCGCGTTTGTGGCTGGATTTTGTTTTATCTATTTGCTGGGCGACGCCACACATGGCGTTAAGCGCTACCTATTTGCAGGCTATATTTACCTGTGTTTGGGCGCTTATTTTGTGTATTGCTGGGTACAGGGTGGCCAAACGCTAGGCATGAAAACTTGGCGTTTGCAATTACAAACGATCACTGCTAAGCCAATTAGCAAGGGCGTGGCAGTGAAGCGTTATTTGCTGGCTACTGTAAGCTTGAGTTTTTTGGGGCTAGGTTTTTTGTGGCGATTGATTGATGGCGATAAACAATACCTACATGATCGCCTGCTAGGATTGCAGTTAAATCAGCATTGAAATTTCCATTCTTCGCACCGTCATTCCGACGGAGGTCGGAATCCAGTTCAGCATGATGCACGAGAATGTTTCATTTAGGCGATATTCATTTACTTGAAACTTGTCTGAATACCAGCCTACGCTGGTATAAAGTTGTGTGTGAGATTGGGTTGTTAACGCCGCTCTACTTGAAAAATAAGTATCAGTGCAATAAACAAAAATAAAAGCGTAGGCGTGATAGCGCTAAGAAATGGCGGCCAATCATTGAGCAATCCCAAATGCATAAAGACCCGATTAGTGATTTGATAGGTGACCCCTATCATAATACCTGCCAAAATTTTAGTACTGGCTGTAGCTGAGCGTTGTTGTAAAAACCCAAACGGTAGGGCTAAAATCACCATCACCAAGCAAGCTAACGGGTAAATCATTTTTGCCCATAAAGCCATTTCATGGCGCGAGGTTTTTTGTTTGTTAATGCTTAAATGTTTAATGTAGGCATATAAACTCCAAGCCGACATTTTTTCAGGTGCTACCAGCAAAATATTGAGTAATTCTGGGCGTATCAGTGACTTCCAATTCGCTTCAGCTGAAAATTGCGTTTTTAAGCGCTCTTCGCTAAAAAAGGTTTGCGTTACTTCACTTAAGCGCCAGCTGTCTTTATCGTCATAAATAGCGCTTTTGGCGGCACTAATGGTTTTTAGGTTAAACGCATCATCAAACTCGTAAATATTGATGTTCAGCAGGCCAACATCAGCGGACACTTCTTTAACGTTTACAAAACTATTGCCGTCTTTCACCCATAAACCAGATTGAAAGTCTTGCGCGACCACTGCATCTCGCGCTTTGATTTTTAAGCGTTGCGCGCTTTTTTCGCTGATTGGCGTAATGAGTTCACCTACAATAAAGGTCAGTATGGTGAATATAATACCCACACGTAATAATACCCATGCAATTGAGAGTAGCGAAACACCACTCACACGCAAAACCGTTAGTTCAGAATGCCGTGAAAGGTTGCCAAGCGCGATCATACTGCCTACCAATACTGCCACTGGGGCAATGTCGTAAATGTTCCCTGGTGCACTCAGTGCTACAAAGAATAATACTTTATTAAGCCCGTAGCTCCCTTTGCCTAGGCTATCTAGCTCTTGAATCAGATCAAAAAATGCGAACATGGCTAACAAAGCCGCCATAATCAGCAGCGTACTGGTGACAAATTCTTTAATAATGTAGCGTTTGAGTAAGGTCATTTGGCGCGTTTTTTCGACATAAGCGCATGAAAATTGATATTCGGAACCAGTGGGCGCTGCATGATGCGTCGATAAAACATATAGAAAGTTAAGCCTAAAAAGATGCCGTGCACTGGCCATAAGCCAATGATTGGGCTGATTTTATCTTGCGAAATCCAAGCTTGCATAATGCTTAAGAAATTGTTGTAGATCACATAAATTAAAATCGCCATGATGAAATTAAGCGAGCGCCCAGCACGTGGATCAACATTGCTAAGCGGTATAGCCATTAACACTAAAATAAACGCAGAAATAGGAATCGAAAACCGCCAATGCAACTCTGCTTTGCTGTTTAAATCCGTACTCTCAAATAACGCTAGGCTAGATTTTGCCGTTGGGTTTGGTGGCGATTTTTTAACTTCATTGGGTACAACTCGAATCGAGTATTTTTCAAATTCGGTCATTGAAAATTCAGCGGTATTTGGCTTGCCTTCGTAACGACGGCCTTTTTCCATGACTAAAAAGTTGTCTTCATTTTCAGCAGTTTCGCGATAGCCACGGCTGGCCACAATAATGCCTAATCGGCCATTCTGGCTGGATTGCACAAAAATATTTTTAACAGAATTACCTAGCTCGCTAAAGCTTTCTATAAAGTACATTTGTTCACCGTTACGCGACTCTTTAAAAACGCCTGGGCTAACTGAGGCTAAATCGTCGCGGCTTTTTAGTTGATCTTTAAACTCATCACCTTTTTGCACAGCCCACGGCATAACAAATACACTCAAAAAAGTGATGACCACAATGACCGGTAAAGCAAAGCCAATCACAGGGCGTACCCAGTTGGATATACCTAAGCCCGCGCTAAACCACACGACCATTTCAGAGTCGCGATAAGCGCGCGTAAGGGTGAGCAAAACGGCTAAAAACAAGGTTAGTGAGAACAATAACGGTAGAAACTTGACTAAGTTAAAGCTGAGTAAAGTACCAATTGCATCACTTGCAATTGAGCCTTTAGCCGCAAGGTTAATTAAGTACGCCGCTCGTTGCGCCATGACGATACCTAATAGCACTAAAAATGTGCCAGCTGCCACCGAGATGAGTTCGCGTGTGATAGAGCGTTTAAATAAAATCATGCTTTGATTACGGTGCTTTGAACATTATGGTTTATGACAGATATTAGCTAGAATACGGTTTTGCGCGACAAAATTTTGAGTCAAATACACAAAAAGGAATAATAGTATGGAATTTAGCATAAAAATAGCTCAAGCGGAAAAGCTTGCAAGTGATTGTGTCGTGGTTGGTGTGTATGAGGCTGGTAAGTTGTCGCCCTCAGCATTAGACATTGATACAGTATCAAACGCATATATTAGTCACGCTATTAAGTCTGGCGATATAACTGGTAAAGTAGGCCAGTGCTTGCTGCTACCGAAAGTACCTAATGTAGTTGCAGATCGTATTTTGCTTGTAGGCTTAGGTAAAGAAAAAGACTTTAGTGCCGCAGAGTTTAGAAAAGTAACTACTGCCGCCGTTAAAGCGTTGCGTACTACAGGTGTAAAACATGCACACTTATTTTTAGCCGAGTTAGCGCTTAAACAACATGATGTAGCTTGGAAAACAACCACAGCAGCTGAGCTAATTGAAGATGCATGTTACGCAGTAAATCATCTAAAAAGTAAAAAAGATGATAAAAAAACACTGACAAAAATCACTTTTATTGTTGCTGATAAAGCCGCAGTAGAAGTAGCAGAGCGTGCATTAAAACAAGGCTTAAGTATTGCGCACGGCGTAACACTTGCCAAAGACTTAGGCAATTTACCACCGAACATTTGCACACCAACTTACTTGGGTGAGCAAGCTGAAAAGTTAGCCAAAGATTATGGCTTTAAGGTAGAAGTACTAGAAGAAAAAGCGATTCGTAAGCTAGGTATGGGCTCGTTTTTAGGCGTAGCACAAGGCAGCGTTGAACCACCACGCTTTATTGTTTTACAACACTTAAAAGGCAAAAAAGATGACAAGCCTGTAGTACTCGTTGGTAAAGGGATTACCTTTGATACTGGCGGTATTTCACTTAAGCCAGGCGCTGACATGGATGAAATGAAATACGACATGTGTGGTGCAGCTACAGTTTTAGGCGTGTTTAAGGCAATTGGCGAGTTAGATTTAGCCATTAACGTCATTGGTTTGATAGCGACCTGTGAAAATATGCCTGCAGGCAATGCGATTAAACCAGGTGATATTTTAACTTCAATGGCTGGCTTGACCATTGAAGTGCTTAACACGGACGCTGAAGGTCGTTTGATTTTGTGTGATGCGCTCACCTACGCTGAACGTTTTGAGCCAGCCGCTGTGGTCGATATCGCCACATTAACGGGCGCTTGTGTGATTGCTCTTGGCCACCATGCACATGGCTTGTATGCTAACAAAGACTCATTAGCAGAAGAGTTACTAGCCGCAGGTAAAGCCAAACATGACCGCGCTTGGCACATGCCAATGTGGGATGATTATCAGCCACAACTTGACAGCAATTTCGCTGATATGGCGAATATTGGTGGCCGCGCAGGTGGCAGTATTACCGCCGCTTGTTTCTTATCGCGATTTGCTAAAAAATACGATTGGGCGCACTTGGATATTGCAGGCACTGCTTGGAAATCAGGCAAAGAAAAAGGTGGTACAGGCCGCCCAGTGCCGTTACTCACGCAGTTTTTAATTTCACGCGTTTAATTTAAACATTTTTAACACAAACGTATGACTAGGGTTGATTTCTTTTTTAACGTAGAAAACAAGCCACAAAAACTGGCGGACTTAGCTGAAAAAATATTAGCGAAAGGCCGCCAGCTCTTTGTTTACGAGCCTGAAAATCAATCAGCTCAATTACTTGATGATTTTCTTTGGGCTGCAAGTGCTCCTAGTTTTATTGCACATGAATTAAATACCAATCAAAATGCACCGGTTTTAATTGCTACTCATGCGATTAACCTACAACATGATGATGTGATGGTAAACTTTTCTGCCGATGTACCAGTATTTTTTAGCCGATTTTTACGTGTGATTGAACTAGTTGGTTTAGATGAAGTAGATAAAATAGCTGCGCGAAAGCGCTTTAAGTTTTATCGCGATCAAGGCTATGAGATTAAAACGCTAGATACTACTGGCTTAGCACTGTCGTAAAATTCCAATCTTAAAATTAAGAATAAAAGATGTTATTAAATGCTCTAGTGCATATCACGACTATGAAAAACAAGATAAAAAACAAAACTAAATCACAAAATTGACATTTAGCCTGAAAATATCACGCATTAAATGCTCTGCGAGCGCACGTGCGTTAACTCGTAAATAAGTGTAAAGTTTGAAGACAAGGTCTCGGGCTAGTGATTTGGCGTCACTTATTTTAAAGTGCATAAACGCTGACAACAGCCAGCAGTTTAGCCTAGCGCTTAATAGATCGCAAAATTAAGTAAAATATAGATAATTTTAAGTAAACAACCTAGGCAAGTAATAGGATTAAGCTACTCAAGCAGTAAGTTTTCTAACCCAATCAATAAGTTAAAACAGATGATGATGCAATGAGCAATGTAGAACAAGATGATAACAAAAAAGATTTAGCGTTGATTATGGCTCGATTAAGTCAGTTAATTGAGGCGAATACGCTAGAAAATATTGCGCCTGAAAATCATGATTTTGCAGAGGCGCATCAGCACTATAGTGAAGATGCCGATCAAGTTGAGCTGGTAGATGACGTTGATGAAAACTACCCAGAACTCACCGATGTTGCAGAATTGGGCGATCTTGAGCTAATAGACGATACTCTAATAGACGATACTGTAGTTGAACTTGAAAATTTTGATACAGAAACACCGACGAATGCCCATCATATTCAATTTGGGTCAGCGCAAGATACACAAATATTCAACACACAAATGCTAGACACGCTAATGGTTAAATTAACTCCTGCCATAGGCGCTGCGGTAAACTCCGCAATAGAACGCGTACTCACCGAAGCTAAAGAGCCACTTAAGCAGCAACTTGATTCAGAAATCCGCGCACAAATACTTAAACTATTAGAGCACTAATCAGCGGATAATAACGCTTGGTATTGGCTTGCGTCTAACAGCCTAGCAGTCTCTAGCGGTTCAGTGGTGCTAAAGCTAAATATCCAGCTTTTATATGGTGCTTCGTTGATTTGCTCTGGATTATTTTGCAAATCTTCGTTATTACCCGTTACTAAACCACTTAACGGTGCGTGCAAGTCAGATCCTGTTTTTACAGATTCTACCAAGCCGCAAGCGCTACCCGCTTTGATTTCAGCGCCAACAGTAGGAAACTCAATAAAAACAATATCGCCCAATAGGTCTTGAGCATAATCGGTGATACCCGCTAACCATGAGTTGGTTTCAATATCGCGTTTTAACCATAAATGTTCTGGAGTGTAATAAAGGTCTGCTGGGTATTTCATGGTTCAGTTGTATCCGTAAAATGTGGTTGAGCGTTAGATGATAATTCTCGCATGAATGTTTCTTTTTTAATGTATTTAAAGCGGGTTAATTTGATATTATTTGATTTTAGTTTTTTTAAAGCTAACGTTTAACTAACATTGTTATCTGGTTGACTTGATTGATTTTTTTATGAAAAAATATGACAAATTGTAGTATTTTTAAAATAGTTATGGTATAAATTCCCTATGTTTAAAAAATTCATTATATTTTGTACGGTTTTGTCGCTTGCATTGCCATTAAGTGCAGTGCAAGCGGCTAGCAAAAAAACATACAAAAATGCATCTAGCGTTTCTGCGAAGAAAAAGTCTATAAACGCGTCTAAATATAAATTAAAAGCTTCATCGCGCAAAAAAATACGCGCTAGTAAAGTCAATAAAAAATATTATTTACAAAACGCTAACTTTTCAACTGCACCAGCGGTAGATAGTTTTGATGGCAGTGGCGACTTACAACTCGGCTCAAGCAAAGCCATGATTGTAGACCAAAGTAATGGTGAAGTATTGTTTGCTAAAAATACAGACACACCAACACCTATCGCGTCGGTTACAAAATTGATGACAGCTATGGTCATGCTAGATGCTAAATTACCTATGGAAGAGTTGTTGGAAATCAACGACGCAGATGTAGATTATTTGAAAGGTACCAGTTCACGTCTTACGTTGGGTACGCATTTATCTCGACATGATTTACTGCAACTCGCGGTGATGGCGTCCGAGAACCGTGCAGCACACGCGCTGGGACGTAATTATCCAGGTGGCATTTATGCGTTTGTAAGCGCTATGAATAAAAAAGCGGCCGGTTTGGGCTTAACCAATACTCACTTTAAAGACCCTACTGGTTTAAGTAGTGATAACCAATCTACCGCCGAAGACTTAGTGAAAATGGTGCATGTGGCTTATCAGTATCCTGAAATACGCGAAGCTAGTACCACGCAGAGCCACCCTGTTTGGGTAAATGGCCGCGATTACCCCATTGCTTATAACAACACAAATGTGCTGGTACGCAACTCTGACAGTAACTGGGTAATTGGATTATCTAAAACAGGTTATATCTCGGAGGCAGGCCGCTGTTTAGTGATGCAGGCTGAAATTTCAGGTAAATCAATGATTATTGTGTTACTCGATTCATCTGGTAAAAATACACGTATTGGTGACGCCCAGCGCATCCGTAAATGGTTAGAGCACACCGCCAATAATACAAAAATGAAAAGTAGCTAGATATAGAACTGATGTTAACAAATTGTATTTTTGTAAAATTTAGCTATAACTTGAGCCTTTGGCGTTGATAAGTTTTTACAGTGTGGCAATTTTATTACAACAAAAAAGCGGCTATAAAGCCGCTTTTTTG
>JANNBX010000229.1:0-2628 GCA_031385945.1 Methylophilaceae bacterium
GCTTTGAGTATTAATATGCCTTCATCGGTGATGCGGTTATCTTTGCTATGCATTAGTCTATTTTTTAACCAATCGCTTAAGCTAGAAGCATGAATATCAAAGCGCAAATGAATCGCGCTCGAGACCTTATTCACGTTCTGCCCACCCGCCCCTTGTGCTCGGATTGCGGTGAGTTCGTATTCGATTTCAGGGATTAGAATCATATTGATTTTGGTATGCAAATTTAAACTTTAAGTAAATTCTACTTGCTATGCTTCAGATATTTTTTTTGCTTCTTCATCAGCTGAATCAATAATTGCTTTAATGGATTCATTTGCACACTTAAAAGCGTCACTCCATATTTCAGAGCCTGTATAGCGAAATACTAAAAAGCCAAATGACTGCATTTTCCTATCTCGCTCCTTGTCTCTTTTCGCTTGCTCTTTTGTTTTTTCATGAAACTCATGCCCGTCACACTCTATAACTAATTGCTTACAAGACTCAAAATCTCTAGTAATTTTATGATTTTCTATTTTTGGAATTATTGTTCTATACTGCAATAAGAAATCAACACGATATTCGCCTATTTTGGTTTGGGGTTTTATTACTAATTTGTATGGCTCGGGAATGCTAGGTGTATAAGGTGTTGAGTCAATTATCACATTTCCACCAGTTAAAGCACCTCCACAAACCCACAATGCCAAAGCCATTTGTTTTTCAATTGGTGACTCACATTGACTAAGTAAAAAATGACCTGTTAGAGCATACTCATATAGCTTTTGATTAGCTAATAGAGTTAATGCCGATTCAAAAGCAGGCAGTTCCTCCTTACAATATTCATTAGTTAATTTTTGAATATGCTCATTAGTAGGTATGCAATACTCAAGTTTATTTTTTGAGGAAAACTCAACTTGCGACTTGATGTATTGTTCGGACCAATTAGCCATGTTTTTACCTTTCAAAAAATACAGTTTAATCGTTAAAAAACGCTTCCACATCCGCTAATTCTTTGGTGCGCTTAAATGGCGGCAGGCTTTGCCAGATGCGCTTGCCATAAGGTTTGGTAATTAGGCGCGGGTCGCAAATCACCAGCACGCCCCTATCGGTTTCATCCCGTATCAGCCTTCCTGCGCCTTGTTTTAGCGTAATCACCGAGTACGGTAATTGGTATTCCATAAAGGCATTTTTGCCTTCTTCGTTCATTTTATCAATGCGCGCAGAAAGCACGGGGTCATCTGGCGGGGCGAATGGCAGCTTATCGATAATCACCACACTTAGCGCCTCACCACGGACATCGACACCTTCCCAAAAGCTCTGACTGCCAACCAGTACGGCATTGCCATGTGCGCGAAAGCGATCTAGCAACTCGGTGCGCGTGCTTTCGCCTTGCAACAATAATGGATATTCCATGCCGTTGTTGGCGAACTCATCTTTTAAAATTGCGTGCACTTCGCGCATGGCGCGTAAGCTGGTACATAGCACAAATGCACGGCCACGGCTGGCTTGGATGACAGGCAACGCAACCGCGGCAACGGCGGCGGTATAGCCAGATGAATTAGGGTCTGGCATGCCAGCAGGCGCATATAATAAGGCTTGTGTGCCATAATCAAACGGGCTTTCCCAAAAGCCAGTAGCGGCATCATGTAAGCCCATTTGCGCTTGGTAATGACTAAAATCGCTTTTTACCGCTAAAGTAGCCGAAGTGAATATCCATGCACGCGGTTGCGCGTTGAGTTGTTTACTAAAGCTATCGGCCACGCTAAGTGGCGTAGCGTGCAGTTGCACACTTTGCGTAAACACCTCTACCCAACGCACTAAGTTGGCATTTTCCGCCTTAAGCCAACGCGACAATTGCAGGTTAAGTTCTTCGCCACGTTGCCAGCATTTTTCTAACATCGGGTCTCGCGCGGCTTGGGTTTCCAGCACTTTATTAAGTGCTTTTAACATAGTTTGCATGTCGGCAAATGCTGGCTCGAAATTTTTGAGTGCTAACGCTTTACTCACGGGCAAGCGCGAGCCTTCATACGAAAAAATCAACCTAAAATCTTTGCAGGCTTTTTCTAGTTTGGGAATTGCTTCGCCCAACGCCACGCAATCTTTGGCCAAGGTCAAGTGTGCGGCCAAGCTGTCGCGGCAGAGTTCTATTAACTGGCTAGTAGAAATATCTTCACCAAAAAATAAACCTGCTACTTCTGGCAGTTGGTGTGCTTCGTCAAAAATGACGGTATTGGCACTTGGCAAAAGCTCTGCCACCCCTTCGTCGCGCAACATCACATCGGCGAAAAACAGGTGATGATTCACCACAATCACATCCGCCGCCAGCGCTTTTTTACGCGCCTCCATCACAAAACATTCTTTGTAGTAATTGCAATCTTGGCCTAAACAATTATCGCGTGTGCTGGTAACGTTCAACCATATCGTTGCGTTTTCTGGCACATCTGTAAGTTCAGCTTTGTCACCTGTTTTTGAGTTTTCGGCGAAGTCTTTGATGAGGTGCACATATTTTGCATCCTCACGGTTGGCAAAACGGCCGCTATTGGCAGCCGCTTCTAAATGATAATGGCAGACATAATTTGAGCGGCCTTTTAGCATAGCCACCGTCACGGGCACTTTTAGCGCATCACGCACATTGGGCAAATCGCGGTTAAA
>JANNBX010000039.1:0-1844 GCA_031385945.1 Methylophilaceae bacterium
TTGATGTGTTGTGTGCGGGCTTTCCATGTCAAGCTTTCTCAATCGCAGGCAAACGTGGTGGTTTTGAAGACACACGTGGCACATTGTTTTTTGAAGTTGCTGAGATTATAAGACGTAAAAGACCTAAAGCTATTTTCCTCGAAAACGTAAAAGGTTTAACAAATCATGGTCAAGGTAAAACACTTGCAACTATTTTAAATGTACTAAGAGAAGATTTAGGTTACTTTGTCCCAGAGCCACAAATACTCAATGCTAAAAATTTTGGCGTTCCCCAAAATAGGGAGCGTATTTTTATTGTTGGCTTTAGAAAAGATTTAGGCATCACAGAGTTTGATTATCCAAAACCAACTAATAAAAAAATTAGTTTTATAGATGTTAGGGAGGAACAAACAGTTCCATCTAAGTACTACTTATCTAACCAATATTTAAACACGTTAATTAAACACAAAGAACGTCACGAAAGCAAAGGTAATGGTTTTGGTTACGCTATTATTAGAGATGACGGCATAGCCAATTCAATTGTATGTGGTGGCATGGGACGTGAACGTAACTTAATTATTGACCATCGTTTAGAAGATTTCACGCCGACAACTAATATTAAAGGTGAAATCAATCGCCAAGGTATTAGGAAAATGACGCCAAGGGAATGGGCTAGATTACAGGGTTATCCAGATTCATTCATTATTCCAGTCGCGGATGCTTCTGCATATAAGCAGTTTGGTAACTCAGTGGCGGTGCCTGCCATTCGAGCAACAGCAGAAAAAATAATTAAGGTGATAAATAATGCTTAAAGCTCTTGGAATTATTGTTGGCAATGACACAAAGGCTGGAAATGTTTTTGAAAGTCTTTTTCCTAGTTTCATGGAAGTTAAATACGACCACCCATCAGAATATGTCCAAATTTATTGGGACGCTTATAGTCAAGTTCCAGATATGAATAGCAATCTTAATGGCAAGATTTTTGAATATATTCTTGCTACTTTGTGCGTCAGAGAGGGGATTTTACCTTTGTACTTAAGTGCAAAAGTAGCTTTCGTACCTAATGTTATTTATGACTTGATGTTTTACTCGGCTGAACGTGGCCCTATTTGTTGGAGTGTAAAGACAAGCCTCAGAGAGCGCTATAAACAGGCCGACTTAGAATCAATCGCTTTAAAATATGTGCATAGAAAAGCATTGAGCTATCTGATTACTTTGGAAAAAAATGAGGCTAAAGGTGTTAAAGCCAAAATCAAAACAGGTGATGTAATAGGCTTGGATGATGTGATAGTTGCAACCGAACCAGAGTTTGATATTTTAGTTGCGGAGCTCAAAGCATTTAAGTTCGAAAAGCCACCAATCGTTGAGGTGATTTCATCTAATCAGATTGTGACACATGAAAAGGTTGCTTTATTAACGCGAGAGTAAGGGGTGTTTAGTTGAGGGTTTTAACATGCACATAACTCAAAATTTTCTCATCCGCTGTTACCAGCGTACAACCTAGCTTTCTAGCTGTCGCGACTATCATTCTATCGGCTGGATCTTTGTGGAACTCATCAGGTAAAGTAGCTGATTTCACTGCAATCTCATTATCTATTGCATAAAAGCGCACGCGGTCAATTTGGGCTATAGTGGCTAGCCACGTTTCAACATCCATCGATAAAACCAGCCGATTTTTGCTAATAAGCATGGCAATTTCCCATGCTGTGATGCTTGAAATGATAATTTCGCCATCAATCAACTCTTGTTCAATGGCTTTGAGTGCAGGTTTTGAGATTTGCTTATCACCGCTCACCCACCAAATTAAAATATGCGTGTCTAGCAGTATCAAACCAGCTCCCAATCATCGCTTACACTTTCAAAGG
>JANNBX010000041.1:0-8250 GCA_031385945.1 Methylophilaceae bacterium
ATTTTGCCAATGCCGATAATATGGTTTCAGATCACACTAATCAGCAACTTGCCGTTTTTCAACAGGTGATAGAAAAAATTGAAAAACCAACAATCAGCTTGGCTAATTCTGCCGCGATTTTAGGTTGGGAAAATACACATCGCACTTGGTGCAGGCCTGGAATCATGCTCTACGGCGCAGACCCGCTATTTAAGCCAGATACCCCGCTACGCCCTGTGATGCAACTCACCTCACAAATTATATCCACCCGCAAAATTGCTAAAGGTGAAGCCATAGGCTATGGCAGCATATTTATCGCCAAGCGTGATACCGTTGTTGGTGTGGTCGCTTGCGGCTATGCCGACGGCTACCCAAGAAGCGCCATCGCCGCGCCAGTAGCGGTAGATGGACAATTCACTCAGCTAATAGGCCGTGTGTCGATGGATATGCTAACGGTGGATTTAACAGATATTCCACAAGCTAACATCGGCTCAACGGTTGAGTTGTGGGGCAACAATATCTCTGCAAATGCAGTTGCAAAAGCTGCTGGCACTATCGCGTATGAATTGTTTTGCAACGTAAAACGCGTAAAATTCGTTTATTCAAATTAACTCAAAAAAGAAAGTATCACATGCAAGTTATTCAAACCCCAAACGCCCCAGCCGCTATTGGCCCTTATTCACAAGCTATTGCTGTTGGCAATTTGCTATTTACCTCAGGTCAAATTCCACTGCGCGCTGATGGCACACTCAACGATGGCGACATTACCGTGCAAACCACGCAAGTATTCGCTAATTTAAAAGCTGTGATTGAAGCCGCAGGTGCTGATTTATCTAAAGTGGTTAAAACCACTGTTTTTCTGAAAAATCTAGATGATTTTGTTGCCATGAATAAAGTATATGCTGAGGTTTTCGGTAGCCACACACCAGCCCGCTCAACCGTACAAGTGGCTAAATTGCCGCGTGATGTCATGGTTGAGATTGAGGCGATTGTTTCGTTAGCTTAAAGCTAACTCACTTAAACAATCATTAAAAATTTGCACTAACTTTTTAATATCAGCCGCAGTAGTCGCAGGGCAAACCAACATCATGTTATGAAAAGGCGTGAGTAAAACGCCGCGATTGAGTAAATAGAGATGAATTGCGCTTTCAATCGTATCATTTTGTGCACCTCTCGCTTCGGCAGCATTTCGCGGGGAGATTGCGCAAAACTGCAGCTCTAATCTTGCGCCCAATCGGGTGATGTTCCATGGCAGTTTGTGTGTGTTGATGCAGTTGCTTAGTTGCTGCTCTAGCGATTGTGCAAGCGCTAGCATGTGCTTGTAAGCGGCTTTAGTAGCCACTTCGGTTAGCGTTGCATGAATAGCGGCTAATGTCATCATATTGCCAGAAAGGGTAGTGCCGATGCCTGAATGGCCAGGCGGGGCTTGGTCTTTGGCGGTTTTCATGCGGTTTGCCATCTCACTACTAAAGCCGTAAGCGGCGGCAGGCAGGCCACCTGCGATGGGTTTGCCGACCACTAAAAAGTCTGGCGTCACGTTATTGGCCTTTGCCCAGCCGCCATGGTCTGTGGAAATGGTATGCGTTTCATCTAAAACAAGCAGGGTTCCGTATTTTGTGCATAGCTCACGCAAGCCTTGTATAAAGCCGTCCGCTGGCAACACCATGCCGCAGTTGGTGAGTGCTGGCTCGGTGAGTAGGGCAGCGAAATCGCCTTTTTTAAGCTCGCGTTCTACTGCGGCTAAGTCGTTAAAAGGCACTGCAACTGAGTGTAGAGTTAAATCTTGCACTTGGCCAAGCAGGCTCGTTCTGTTGATTATTTTTCCGTCAACAACATCAAGCATCGTGTCATCCACTGTTCCGTGATAACAGCCATCAAACACCAATACTTTTTTGCGATTTGTCACAGCTCGCGCCCAGCGCAATACAAAGCGGTTAGCGTCAGTTGCGGTGGTGGCTAGTTGCCAATAGGGTAACCCGAAAAAATCACTGAGTGCCTCGCCAACTTTTGGCGCAAGAGTTGAGGGTAGCATGGCGGTAAAACCACAGCTTGCTTGTGCGGCAATAGCATTTGCCACTGGCAGTGGTGAATGGCCAAACATTGCGCCAGTGTCGCCTAAGCAAAAATCAGTGTATTCAATACCATCTGCGCAGCTAAAATGTGCGCCGCTGGCTGAATTCACAAACAACGGCGTTGGCGTGCCCCAGTCATTCATCCAGTGCATAGGCACGCCGTATAAAAAATGTTGGTGCGCAGCTTTTGATAGTGCGACTGATTGTGGGTGTAGCTGCAAATAGTTAGAGCGTTCTATTTCAATTATTTGTTCTGCATTATCAATGAGTTGCTGCATATTTTTGGCCTTTTAAAGCTGAAATTGGCTCTATATAAATTTAAAAAATGGTTCTATAGTTAAGACCAAAACTTGATTATGATTGTACAACAAACTAAAACATTGTCTATTTTGAGGTGGTAATGAATCACGGTTTTCCTTATATCAACACTGGTGGGTTTTTAGGTTTACCGATTACTGAGCCTGCAACTAGCTCAGTCAAAAAATTTGCAGTGGCAGGCATTGCTTGGGATGGCTGTGTGACTAATCGACCAGGTGCCCGTTTTGGGCCGAATGCAATTAGAGCCGCCAGCCATATGCTGTGCGGTGATGAGCATCCATTTTTTGACACCACGCCAGTGAATGACCTGCTGGACTTTGGTAATTTACTGCTGCCTAATACCAGCTTAACAGCCATGCGTGCAGCATTAACGCCCCAAGCGGCTGAGCTCATTAAAAACCAAAAAATGGTTTGGCTGGGTGGTGACCATTCTATTACTTTGCCTTTATTACGCGCCTATTTTGCACATTACAAACAGCCACTAGCCTGCATACATTTTGACGCGCATTGCGACACTTGGGAGAGCCATTTTGGCGAGCCATCAGGCCATGGCACTTGGGTGTATGAGGCAATTCAAGAGGGCTTGGTTGACCCTACATTATTTATTCAAATTGGTATAAGGTCATCTGGCGTGCGTGACGCGCGTGAATATGTAGCGAGTCAAGGTGGGCGTATTTTTACTGCAAGAGAATTACGTGGTAAAGACGGTGAATCACTTAATGATGTGATTGCTGAAGTACGTAATCGCATGGCAAAAGCAGGCAGCCCACCGCTGTATTTAACCTTTGATATTGATGCGCTAGACCCCGCTTTCGCCCCCGGCACAGGCACGCCAGAAGTGGGCGGTTTGACCACTGCGCAAGCCATGACGCTGTTAGAAGCATGGCATGATTTGAATTGGGTTGGCATGGATTTAACAGAGGTTTCACCACCTTACGACCACGCTGAATTGACTTCAAACGCGGCTGCAACGCTTGCGTGGACATGGCTTTGCGGACAAGTTGCAAAGTAGAATATGGCGAACCTCAACACCAACGCAACTGAATTAAAGCTCACACAAAACTCATATTACGCAGCCAGCGCTAATGAGAAGCCAGCTTACCCTAAGCTTAAAACAGATATTGAAGCAGACGTTTGTGTTGTAGGTGGCGGTTTTGCAGGCCTTTCAGCTGCGATTGAATTAGCAGATAGAGGTTATTCTGTAGTGGTGTGTGAGGCTAAAACAATCGGCTGGGGCGCTAGTGGACGCAATGGCGGGCAAATCATTGCTGGTTTGGCGTGTGAGCAAAGCGTCATTGAGCGGGCTTTAGGGTTAGATGCCGCTAAACAAGTATGGCAAATGACGCTAGAAGCGCTCGATTTAGTGCGCTCAAGAATCAAGCGCTTTAACATCGATTGCGATTTGCAAGATGGCTTTATAGGCGTGGCTGTGAATGAGCGCAAAGGTAAAGCGTTACGCGAATGGCTAGATGAAATGGCGAAAAAATATCACTACGATACAACGCTGATTGCGCCGCAAGATATTAAAAAATGGATAGACAGCCCGCGTTACCACAGTGGCTATTATGATGCGCAATCTGGGCACTTACACCCACTTAACTATTGCTTGGGTTTAGCACTTGGTGCAGCTAGTTTAGGGGTGAAAATCTTTCAACACTCACCCATTACCATCACCAATCAAGGCCAAGGCTTAGATGTTGGCAGCACGTTTTTACACACAGAAAAAGGCCGCGTAAAAGCCAAATATGTGGTGCTGGCAGGTAATGTTTATTTGCCTGAATTATCGCCTGAAATAGCGCCCAGTATCGCGCCGCGCATTATGCCGGTTGGCACCTATATTATTGCTACCGAGCCAATTGATACTGGTTTGGCTAAACAGTTGATTCCCACCAAAGCAGCGGTGTGCGACACCAATTTTGTGTTGGATTATTTTAGGTTCGCAAAAGATTATGCAAGTGACAAACAGCGCATGATTTACGGCGGCCGCGTGAGTTACAGCGCCATGACACCGCGAAATTTAACGAAAACCATGCAAGCGCGCATGGCAGAAACTTTTCCGCAATTAAAAGACGTAAAAGTAGAATACACTTGGGGAGGTTTTGTAGATATTACGATGAATCGTGCGCCAGATTTCGGTAAAATTTCAACCAATGTTTATTATTTACAAGGCTTTTCAGGTCATGGCGTGGCACTCACTGGCATGGCTGGCAAGTTGGTAGCAGAAGCCATTGCAGGGCAAACCATGCGGCTAGATTTAATGGCTAAAATTCCGCACCACGATTTTTTTGGCGGGAAATTATTGCGTACACCCGCGCTGGTGTTAGGTATGGCGTGGTATCAATTGCGCGATAAGTTTGGCTAAATACTCTAAGTTTCGGCGCTGTCAGTGGTTTAAACGCTGGCGTTGTGCTTTGATGCTAAAGCAGTCCGAATCACTTCTGACAATAGTTTGCCGTAATACAAAATATCTTCTGTGGCTGCATAGGCGTAGCCAATAATCAAACCTTTTTCGGGTTGCGTGCCCATGCAGTAATAAGATAGCGGATAAACGCGCAAGCCTTTTTGGTTGGCTAATTCAGCAATACTAACGTCGTCACAATCTGTATCAAATTCCACCACTAAGTGTAGGCCAGAATCTACTGGCGAAAGCCTTGCGCCTACTTCGGCAACTGTTGCGAGTGATTTTTGCAGTAAGCGTCTACGTTCGCCATAAGTTTGTTTCAAGCGCCTGATGTGGCTAGCAAAGTGGCCTTCTTCCATAAAATCTGCTAATGCCGCTTGTATCACCACCTGGCCTGGGCGTTGCAAGTCATATAAGCCGTTTTTAAAGCTATTTACTAAACTAGGTGGTACGACTAAATAACCAAGCCGAATACCTGGATACATGACCTTAGAAAATGTACCCATATATAGCACACGACCGTTTTGATCCATGCCTTGCAAGCTGGAAATGGGGCGGCCTTCAAAGCGAAACTCACTATCGTAATCATCTTCAATAATCCATGATTGCTGGCTTTCTGCATAATCTAATAGTAGCCGCCTGCGTCCATAGCTCATCACCATACCTTTAGGGTATTGGTGCGATGGTGTGGTGTAAATCAAGCGTGGAACCACGCGAAAATCTTCTGTAGTTGGTGCCATGCCTTCTTTATCAACTGACACAGGGTGCAGCTTTAAACCGTTAATTTCAAGCACACGCCTAGCAGCCCAATAACAGGGATTTTCTACCCAAGCGCAGTCGTTGTGGTCTGTTAGCAAACGTGCGCAGAGATCAATGGATTGTTGCGTACCAGAAGTGATCAATACCTGGTCAACACTTAAATTGACCGCTCGCGACACACGTAAATATTCAGCGATAGCGGTACGCAGTGGTAAGTGGCCGCCTGAATGGCTGGAGTCGAGTAAATTTGGGTCAAGGGCACGCCACTGGCGATTTAACAAGCGTCGCCACAAAGCAATAGGGAAGCCCGAGTAGTCGTCTGCCCCTGGTGTGAATGGCTGTACCTCATGATTATTTGCACTTTGGCTGCTATTGATTTTGCTTCTAGTGTTTAGTGCGCTAGTGGCAGCCATACCACGTGCAGATAGGCCTTGATTACTTGAAGCGACAGTCGCTTTAATTGCTACAACATCTGCATTCATTTGATTAGCTGGCAGGGTATTATTCTTGTGGTGAAAAGCTTCTTTTTGGTTATACGTGACGTAAGTACCACTACCAATTTGGGCTGCCACATAACCTTCATCTAACAGCTGCTCAAAGGCGGCTAAAATAGTATTGCGCGATACGCTTAAATCTTCAGATAAGCTCCGCGTTGAAGGCAGACGCGCACCTGAGGGCAATACATGCTCAGTAATAGCTCGCCGAATAGCTTCATAAACACGACGATGCGTGGGCATGCGTGCAGGAAAGTTACCGTGGCTTAATTGTGTTAAAAGCCATTCTGAAAGTGCAGCTTGCTTCATCTTTTATGTAGGCTATAAAATAAAGTGGCTCTAATTGAATAATCTAAATGGCTCTTGTAGCATAACCAATTATAGGGATAGTATACTTGTAAAATGCATGTTGCAATGTGCAAGTTAATACGCGTATAAGTTGATATGCTGGGTTAGAAAAACAAACTTAGCGCTTATATCATCAAATAAAATTATGAAAATATCTATAAAAACGCCAGCTTTGAAACCAGTCGTGCTGTTACCCGCCGATGTGAAACGTATTGGCGAGCATGTCTTTCATGTGGCCGGTCAAAAATATATTTCAGCAGTAAAGGACGCAGCAGGCGGCACGCCCTTAGTGATGCCAGCCATCGAGCACGATATTGATGCGCTACTCGCAATTGCCGATGGCATTTTACTAACAGGTTCAGTATCAAACGTGCATCCATCGCATTTTAGTGAGACGGTATATGATGAAACGCTACCGTTAGACCCAGCGCGTGACGCACTTACGCTAAAACTCATCAGGGCTGCCGTTAAAGCCGAAGTGCCGATATTGGCCATTTGCCGTGGTTTTCAAGAAATGAACGTGGCGTTTGGTGGGAGCTTGCACCAAGCGGTACATCATGTGCCGGGAATGATGGATCACCGTGAAGATAAAAATGCCAGCCTAGATGTGCAATATGGACCAGCGCATAGCGTGCAGTTGGTCGCTAGCGGTATGTTGGCTCGTATTACCCAATTAACTGAAATGACGGTTAATTCTGTTCATGGGCAAGGGGTTAATCAGCTAGGTGCGGGCTTAGTGGCAGATGCATTAGCTCCTGATGGCTTGGTAGAAGCACTTTATGTTAAAGACGCTGCAAGTTTTGCTCTAGGTGTGCAGTGGCACCCAGAATGGAAAGTATTAGATAACCCCGCTTATTTGGCTATTTTTAAAGCATTTGGTGCAGCTTGCGCAGCTAGAATGCAAGTGCGTGATAGTGTGAATAAGAGAATTGAAGCGCCACCAGATTAGTGTTTATTGCCATGATAAAAATACGAATAAGCCAATGCTAATAAACTTGAGGAGAATATAAATGACTGACTGTACAAACTTTAACCATGTCGATATGGATAAGTGGTTAACCGAAAATAACGTCACTGAAATTGAATGCTTAGTGCCCGACTTAACAGGGGTTGCACGTGGCAAAATTTTACCGCGAGAAAAATTCACCACAGAGCGTGCCATGCGTCTGCCTGAAGCGGTTTTAGGCGTTACTGTTACAGGTGAGTCTCCACAGGGGCACGTAGGTTATGACACCGTTTTTGGTTTTACCGATAAAGATATGGTGCTATTACCAGACCCAACTACCATTAAACTAGTGCCGTGGGCACAAGACCCAACCGCACAAGTGATTATGGATTGTGTGAATCACGATGGCTCGCCAATTGATTTTGCCCCACGCAATGTATTGCGTCGCGTGGCAGGTTTATACAAAGATTTAGGCTTCACGCCAATTGTGGCGCCTGAGCTAGAGTTTTATTTGCTAGCTAGAAATACCGACCCTGATTTGCCGCTTACCCCGCCAGTTGGCCGTAGTGGCCGTAAAGAAACCAGCCGTCAACTCTACTCAATCGATGCTGTAAACGAGTTTGACCCATTATTTGAAGATATTTACGATTATTGTGAAATCATGGGCTTAGAGCTCGATACGCTTATTCACGAATTTGGCGCAGGCCAAATGGAAATTAACTTTATGCACGACCAGCCGATGATTTTGGCTGACAAAGCATTTTTCTTCAAACGCGCCATGCGTGAAGCAGCCATGCGACACAATATGTACGCCACATTTATGGCTAAACCAATGCAGCATGAGCCAGGCTCAGCCATGCATATTCACCAAAGTGTGCTGAATAGCCAAACAGGCCAAAATATTTTCAGCCTGCCGAATGGTGAAGCTTCACC
>JANNBX010000056.1:0-1955 GCA_031385945.1 Methylophilaceae bacterium
AATTGCATTATCCTCAGCGCTTACCAATCCGCGCTACTTGTCTTACCCCATATTTGTCTTGATTGGTGCTGCAAACTGATGCGCAGCAGACCAAACCAGTTTTAAATTTATCCATTTAAATGAACGCGTTTAAATCTATGCGTTTTAAATTTACCTGTTTTAGACTTAAAGCACTCCGTTAGGAATTTACTTTGTTATTAGAAACAACCACGCCTCAAACGCCTGATTTTAACCAGTTAGGCTTGTCTGAGCCAATTTTACGCGCCATTATCGACGCGGGTTATACCACCCCAACCCCTATTCAAATGAAAGCGATTCCGCAAGTATTAAGCGGTGGCGATTTATTAGCTGGCGCACAAACAGGCACTGGTAAAACGGCTGGTTTTACCTTGCCGATTTTGCATTTGTTGAGCCAAAAACCAAGAGCGACTGAAAACAAAAGCCGTCCGCGTTGCTTGATGTTAACGCCTACGCGCGAATTAGCAGCGCAAATTGAAGAGTCAGTTAAAACTTATGGCAAATATTTGCCGCTGACCTCAACGGTGATTTTTGGTGGCGTGAATGCAAACCCGCAAATTGCACGTTTGAAAAAGCCACTAGATATTTTAGTAGCAACACCTGGCCGTTTACTGGATCACGCGAATCAAAAAAACGTGGATTTAAGCGGTGTTGAGATTTTAGTGTTAGATGAAGCTGACCGTATGTTAGACATGGGTTTTATTCGCGACATTAAAAAACTGCTGGCGATGTTGCCAAAAGCGCGCCAAAACTTGCTGTTTTCAGCTACTTTTTCAGATGAAATTAAAGCATTGGCCGATGGTTTATTGAACAACCCTGGCTTTGTTGAAGTAGCGCGTCGTAATACGTCGTCAGAGCTGGTTGAGCAAAGCGTGCACATGATTCCGCAAAGCCATAAACGTGAGTTGATGAGCTACTTGATTAAACACCATAATTGGAAACAGGTATTAGTGTTCACTCGCACCAAACACGGCGCAAACCGTTTGGCGGAATCGCTCATTAAAAATGGCATTGAAGCGGCTGCAATTCATGGCAATAAAAGTCAAGGCGCACGTACTAAGGCGCTGGCAGGCTTTAAGGCTAATGAAGTGCGCGTATTGGTAGCAACTGATATTGCCGCGCGTGGCTTAGATATTGACCAATTGCCGCAAGTGGTGAATTTTGAATTGCCCAATGTGCCAGAAGATTATGTGCACCGTATTGGCCGTACAGGTCGCGCTGGTAGTAGTGGCGCCGCTATTTCACTGGTGGATTTTGAAGAAGCGAAATACTTAAAAGACATTGAAAAACTAATTAAGCGTGAGATTCCTAAAGTGGCCGTGGAAGGTTTTCAAGCACCCACGCATATAGAACCTGAAGCGCCACGTGGCCCTAGAAATCAGCCGCCCAGGAATCCAAAAAACCAGCAATCGAAAGCCAAACCAGCTAGCCGCCCACAGGGCAATGGTCAAAATCCTGCGCAAGCAAAACCGCAAACAAAAAAGCCTTCACCGCCAAAACCTTTTCAAAATATGCAGCAGCCAAGTGGTAACAAGCCTGCGCATCATAGCGGGAATAGAGGCCGCTAAACTAAGCTTGATTATCTTTTTAAAATGCATATTTCTAGATCAGACAAGGCGCGAATCAAAAAAATTTACGCCGCATATATTGGATATGTAAGGAAGTTTTTGATGAGCAACGCCGTATGATATTGAGAGATGCTTTTTAAAATGAAAATCTGGGTGGATGCGGACGCTTGTCCGGTGGTGATTAAAGAAATGCTGTATCGCTCTGCCATGCGCACGGGCGTTAGCACAACTTTAGTTGCCAACGCGTTTTTGCGCGTGCCGCCATCAGCCAATATTTTTTCTATTCAAGTAGATAAAGGCTTTGACGTAGCCGATAATTATATTGTGCAAGCGGTTGAAATGGGCGATTTAGTGATTACGGCGGATATA
>JANNBX010000101.1:0-2029 GCA_031385945.1 Methylophilaceae bacterium
GTAAGCAAACCTGTTTTACCTAAATATTTAGCTTTAGCGTTTTCTAGGTCGGTGATATTGGTACAAACAGCAAAATCGCTAGCCGCTTGCGAGATAATAAGTTCTGAGTTTTGCACGTGATTTATCTTAAATTTAGTCTTAAAATTCCAGCTATGATTTTAGCTTAAATTGTTGATTTAATTATCAATTATATGGAAATATAAATAAAAAAGAGGCCAAGGCCTCTTTTTTATCATTACAAAAATTGCAAGCTATTAAGCGGCTAAAGCTGCTTTAGATAACTCTACAAATTTAGCAAACGCTACTTTATCAAACACAGCCAAATCAGACAACACTTTACGATCCACTTCAATCGCAGCTTTTTTCAAGCCATTCATAAAGCGGCTGTATGTCAAACCACACTCACGGGCTGCAGCGTTAATACGCGCAATCCATAATGTACGGAATTGACGTTTTTTCTGGCGACGATCACGGTATGCGTATTGACCAGCTTTCATTACCGCTTGCTTGGCAACGCGGTAAACGTTTTTACGACGACCGCGATAACCTTTAGCGGCTTTTAATACTTTTTTGTGTCTTGCGCGAGCGATGACACCACGTTTTACTCTAGGCATGTCTTTTCTCCCTTATCTTGTTGGCATCATTGCGCGAACGCGTTTGATATCAGTTGGGGAAATGATCGCCGTACCGCGTAGTTTACGCTTTTGCTTGGTGGTCTTTTTGGTGAGGATATGACGTAAATGTGAGTGCGTACGCTTCACTTTACCGTTACCCAAGAACTTAAAGCGCTTTTTGGCGCTGCTCTTTGTTTTCATCTTTGGCATTTTTTTCTCCTTAAAATTTGGTGCAAGCGGGCAATGCCAATCGCCACGTCACAACCGATGCTACAACTACAAAACTAACTACCTACAAAACTATTTGGTTAACACTTTTTTTGCCTGAGCCAGCACCATCACCATCTGACGGCCTTCCATTTTTGGAAACTGCTCTACAACTGCGAATTCTTTTAAATCTGCTTCTACACGTTTCAATAACGCTAAACCTAATTCCTGATGGGTAATTTCACGACCACGAAAGCGCAGCGTTACTTTCACTTTATCGCCTTCTTCAATAAAACGCGTCATATTGCGCACTTTAATGTTGTAGTCACCATCATCAGTGCCTGGACGAAACTTGATTTCTTTAATAACCACTTGTTTTTGTTTAAGCTTTTGTTCGTGCTGACGTTTACTTTCAGCATACTTAAACTTACCGTAATCCATCAACCTGCATACCGGCGGCGCTGCATTTGGCGCGATTTCTACAATATCAATATCTGCTTCTTCTGCTTTTGCGAAAGCTTCGCGCAATGACATAATGCCGAGTGGCTCACCATTAACGCCGACTAAACGCACTTCCGTGCCTGTAATGTCGCCGTTGATGCGGGTTTCTTTATCTTGTGCTATCTTGGTTTCTCCAAACTTTCTTTTAAGCTATTCAGCTTTAAATTTACAAAAAACAAAAGCCGCGCTTGCCAGTTTTTTAGACAATTACCTTATTTTCAACTTCCGCTTTCAAACGTGCAATCACGTCTGCGATCGGCATTGAGCCTAGGTCTTCACCTTTTCTTGTACGCACGGCTAGTGTGCCATTTTGCATCTCGCGGTCACCCGCAACTAGCAAATAAGGCATTTTCTGTAAGCTATGTTCGCGTATTTTATAGGTAATCTTCTCATTTCTCAAGTCAAATTCGCAACGGATACCATTTTTCTTTAATGTTTCAACAACTTGGCGTACGTAATCGGCTTGCCCCTCTGAGATATTGAGCACCATCACTTGCACTGGTGCCAGCCATAATGGCATGGCGCCTGCATAGTTTTCAATCAAAATACCTAAAAAGCGCTCCATAGAGCCAACAATCGCACGATGCAACATTACCGGGCGTTTGCGTGAGTTATCTTCGGCTACATATTCAGCGCCTAAACGCTCTGGCAAATTAGGGTCTAGCTGTATCGTGCCACATTGCCATAATCGGCCAAGCGAATCTTTC
>JANNBX010000167.1:0-7425 GCA_031385945.1 Methylophilaceae bacterium
GACAGGCTTTGCGACTAGCGTCATTGGTTGTGGTGTAGAAGCAGGTATTGAGCGTGAATTGAGTGTTGAAGAAACGCCCGATGGCAGGCCGGGCGTTGCGGTATTAATGTTCGCGATGGGTAGTAAGGTGCTCATGCAGCAACTCGAAATACGCATGGGGCAATGCATACTCACCTGCCCTACCGCAGCAGCATTTGCTGGAATAGCCGCTAAAGAGGGGTTAGAAGTTGACCAAATCAATCTAGGTAAACATTTACGCTACTTTGGTGATGGTTATCAAATATCTAAACTTATCAACCATAAACGTTATTGGCGCATACCCGTGATGGACGGCGAATTTATTACTGAAGAAACCACCGGCATGGTGCGCGCCATTGGTGGCGGTAATTTTTTGATTCTAGCAACTAGCCAACTAGCCGCCCTAGAAGCCGCTGAAACGGCAATAGATGTGATGAAAAAAATACCCAATGTCATCATGCCTTTTCCAGGTGGCGTGGTCCGTAGTGGCTCAAAAGTGGGTAGCAAATACCCAAAAATGTTTGCTTCAACCAATCATGCATTTTGCCCAACATTAAAAGGCTTGGTAAATACCGAGTTAGATATGAATATTGAAAGTGTGATGGAAATTGTGATTGATGGACTTACTTTTGATGATATTGCACAGGCAATGCGTGTTGGTATTTTAGCGATTTGCAATGGTGACCACAGTGGTGTCAAGCGCATTTCAGCAGGTAATTATGGTGGAAAATTAGGGCCACATCATTTTAAATTACAGTCAATTTTGGGTGCGCAAACTCCATGACTGCACTCACGCTAACACTCATTAAAACGCCTGCTACCAAACTTGATTGCAGTCATATTACGCCAACTAATCTAGCTGGTCTAAGCTTAGATGCAATCAAAAGCTTACCCCTAAACGCACAAAAAAACGCGTTTAAAGTAGCTGATTACTTTGAAGTAACAGGCACAGATAACAACACCATCATCTTCAAAAACACACATCAACACCTTGATTATATTGGCTATAAAATATCTGCTGGGTGCATCATTATTGAAAATGACTGTGGTGATTTTTTAGGTGCAAATATGCAAGGTGGTTGTATTATTTGCCAAGGCAATGTGGGGCATCGCACTGGTGACCAAATGCGACGCGGCTTGATATTGATTGATGGCAATGCTAAAGATTATGTTGCAAGCCGCATGATTGCAGGCACAATCGGTATCAATGGCAATGTTGGACAACATACAGGTTTTGGTATAAAACGCGGTACTTTGTTACTGCGTCATCAGCCAATATTAATGGCTACATGGCAAGATTGCGGCTCACACAGCTTGCCTTTTATGAAAATTTTGTCTGATTCTTTCAAAAGCTTACCATCGAAATTCGCAAGTTTACAGATATCAAAAGTACGCAAATTTGCTGGCGAATTAAGTGTAGATGGGCGCGCTGAGATGTTAATTATTGAGTAGTGACTTTTATGCTCACCAACAAAAAAGCCTCTAATGACAGAGGCTTTTTTATGGGCACCATTACTTAGCAACTGTCATTTCGAGCAAAGCGAGAAATCTAGATATGCATAAGTAAAAGATTTCTCACTGCATTCGAAATGATAACAACTACTTTTTCAAATATGGCGTGATTTTATTCATGATTGCTGGGTCGTTCGGTGTATCCATACTGGTAAACGCATACACTTCTTTTGCATTTGGTGTAATGATGTATTTATAAAAATTCCATTTAGGTGCTTGGTTAGTTTTTGCGATGAGCTCTTTATAAAATGGATTAGCATTTTCTCCAGACACCACCGTTTTAGTCATCATCGGGAACTCTACACCATAAGTCATTTTACAAAAATCACCCACCTCTTTATCTGTTTTATGTTCTTGCCTAAAGTCATTAGACGGAAAACCTACCACTAATAAGTTTTTATCTTTATTTGTACTATAGAGCTTTTCTAGCGCTTCAAATTGCGGTGTAAAACCGCATTTACTCGCTGTGTTCACCACTAAAATCACATGATTTTGATATTCACATAAATTCAGCTCTTTACCATTGAGTGTTTTAAATTGGTGGTTGTATAGCCCCGAACAAGCAGCGCTGGCAATATTGGCTGACAACATAAGAACTGTAGCTCCTAACGCTTTTAAAATGGCTGGTTTAAACATTGATAGCTCCCAAAATCATATTTACGTTATTAAGAGCCACGCAGATTCAAATTAGTTCTAGCCAATTTAAAGTTTACACAGGCGCTAAAACTTTAACAAAATGCATGTTTTGCACAATTCCCCAAATCATTAGCGTTGCAACCATTAAAAAGCCCCAAGCGGTCATGCCTGCCATTAAAATAGCACCAAAGTAGAGCTTGGCATGGCCTTCTTCTTTGATCTTAAATACAGTTGGTACGCCGTAATATATGAAGCCTGCGGCTGCGGCCATCGCTAATGAAGTCACCATTAAATTTAATGTGATACTGGGGAATATTAAAAATAGCGGCGCCATAAATAGTGGTGTGGGCGCAACGGCTGCAAGGGTAAATGCATCTTTAAATGTCGTATTCGCTTCAGCTACTTCTCCAAGCTGCTTAATAATCACAGCCATTGCAGGAACGGCAATTAATTCCACCATAAAAAAAGCAATCGCAACAATTAACAGCTGTTTTTGGCTTAATACTTCTAGCAATAAGCCGCCTGCGGTGTTGCCAGATAGGTAAATCATAACAGGGGGTATTAACGCGAACGGTATCACATGAAGCATGTAAAGGTGCTGCATAGTAGGCTTTTTACTCAGCAACTCTAGCCAGCCATTTGTTGGTGTAGCAAACAGTTTGAAAAGTGTTATTGGATGCATGGTAACCCCCTTATAAATAAACATATTTATGATTTATTATTAAATATACATTACACCAAAATACTTAATTAAGCCTAACGCTGCAAAAATAAATACTAATTGCATGATACTTAACTTAAGTTTGATCAACGCAAACAGTGCCAAAATTGTGCCAGCAATCGCTAGCCAATCGATGCTCTTTTCTAAGATAAAAATATGTTGCGCAAAAAACAAAGCCAAACTCACAATAACACCCACTACAGCGGCTGTTATGCCAGTTAATGGTGCGGTGAGTTTTAAGTTATTTTTGGTAGATTCTACAAATGGTGCGCCAGCAAATATAAAGATGAATGATGGCAAAAACGTAAAGAATGTGACGATACTTGCGGCAACAATACCTGATAACAAGACGCTATCTACCCCTAATACTTGGCCTGTCCAGCCACCAACAAAGCCTACAAATGCCACAATCATAATCAGTGGTCCTGGAGTCGTTTCACCTAAAGCTAAACCATCCATCATTTGTGGTGCAGTAAGCCAACTGTAATGCTCCACAGAGCCCTGAAACACGTAAGGCAATACTGCATAAGCACCGCCAAACGTCAGCATGGCGGCTTTGCTAAAGAACCATGCCATTTGCGTGAGTGTGTGCTCCCAGCCATAAATAGCAAATATTGCGCCGATTGCCACCAACCAGATGGTGAAGCCTATCAGCAATAGCTTGACGAGCTTACGAGGTTGATAAATTGCATGTAGAGGCGTAGGTGTATTGTCATCAATAATCGCAGCGCCATAGCTGGCTTTTTTTGAGCCATGACTATTTGCAACTGAAAATATTTGTGGGTGATATTGTGCACCGATATACGCAACTAAAGCTGCGCCTAATACTACCCATGGAAAAGCGATTTTAAATACGGCTACTGCAATAAACGCCAGTAAGCTAATACCCCACAACCACTTGTTTTTTAAAGCGCGTGAGCCGATACGATAAGCCGCAAACAAGACAATTGCCACAACAGCCGGTTTAATCGCATAAAGCACACTGCTAATCACCGCCAAGTTGCCATAGCTTAAATAAATCCAGCTCAACGCCATTAAAATCAGTAATGATGGCAGCACAAATAAAACACCTGCAATCACGCCGCCCCATGTACGATGCATGAGCCAGCCGATGTAAGTTGCTAATTGTTGCGCCTCAGGGCCTGGCAGCACCATGCAATAATTCAGCGCATGTAAAAAACGCTGTTCAGAAATCCAGCGTTTATTTTCTACCAAATCTTGGTGCATGATGGCGATTTGCCCTGCAGGGCCGCCGAAGCTGATAAAGCCGAGTTTGAGCCAATATTTGCTAGCTTGTAGCAGGGTTGGCGTAACTGGCGTTTGATTTTTATCGTTCATTAGTCTGGTTTATAAGCGTAAATTGCTGGTAAGTTTCGCCACCAGCCATGAATATCCATACCACAGCCAAACACATATAAATTAGGTACAGTTAAGCCAATAAATTCTGCTGTAATCGGTTTTTGATGCGTCAACGTTTTTTCAACCAACACCACTACAACGACGTTTTTTGCGCCTAAGCTCAAACACTTTTCTTTAATCGCGGCAAGCGTAATACCTTCATCTAAAATATCATCCAGCACAATCACGGTGCGGCCTTTGATGCTGTCTTTAGGTAAAACCGTCCATACTAATTCATGCCCCTCAGTTTGGTTGTTATAGCGGCTCACATGCACATAATCAAGCGTGAGAGGAAACGCCAATTGCGGTATCAACTGCCCTGCAAAAACTAAGCCACCGCCCATTACGGTCATCACAATTGGGCTTGTACTGGCGAACTCAGCACCCAGTTTTTGAGCAATTGTGCTGATAGCTTTTTGTACTGTATGCGCATTGTGAATAACAATAGAGGACTTTAAGCAATCGGTAGGGTTAAAATTGGACATGTTTGATAAAACTAATGGAGTGTATTAGATGATGTTATGTTTGGTGCTAATTGGCTAAACGCTTCATGGTGAATCTCACCTGTATATTCAACTACCCAGTCTTTGAGTTGCGCCTTTATCAATGTTTCACTCTGCGCTTCAAGATTATCCAGCCAAACCAACAAGGCTTTTAGCCACTTTTGATCAGCACTTCTAGCCAGCGCCACGCGCAGTTTTTCGTGGGGTGTCGGTAGCGTTTGTTCATCATCAGCGAGTAGCTCTTCATAGAGCTTTTCACCTGGTCTTAGCCCTGTAAACTGTATTTCAATTTCGTCAATTTGCAAACCTGAAAGCCTGATCATATCGCGGGCAAGTTCAGCAATCTTCACACTTTGCCCCATGTCTAGCACAAAAATCTCGCCGCCCTCACCCATTAAACCCGCTTGCATCACCAATTGCGCAGCTTCAGGAATACTCATGAAGTAGCGCGTAATTTCTGGGTGCGTGACAGTAACAGGGCCGCCTTTGGCGATTTGCTCGCGAAATTTAGGAATCACACTGCCGCTACTACCCAACACATTACCAAAGCGTACCGTAATAAACTTAGTGCGCGACTCTAAGCTCAAGCTTTGACAAACCAACTCTGCCAAACGCTTGCTCGCACCCATTACATTTGTAGGGTTCACCGCTTTGTCTGTTGAAATCAACACAAATTTTGGTACGCCTAATGCTTGGCAAGCTAAAGCGACCGTATGCGTACCAATCACATTATTTTTTAGCGCTTCAATGACATTATCATGCTCCATGAGTGGTACATGCTTATAAGCAGCAGCATGAAAAACGACTCGCGGTTGAAATTGACGAATAACCTGCTCAATACGTGCTTTATTTTTCACATCTCCCACCAAATAATGAAATTTGACAGGTGTATTTAAACGCGCGAACTCTTGTTCTAGCTTATAAAGTGCAAACTCAGAAATATCATAACAAAGCAATTTTGAAGGATTATATTTTGCAATTTGCCGGCACAGCTCAGAGCCAATAGAGCCCGCTGCACCTGTCACCATTACAGCCCCACCCTCAATCAGGTTTTGTAAACCTGTGCTATCTAGCTTAACGGTGTCACGCCCCAACAAATCCTCAACATCCACTTTGCGAATTTGCGACACACTCACTTTACCACTCATCAAATCATCAATGGCTGGCACAGTCAGCACTTCTAAGCCTAAGGCATTGGCTAACTCAACCGCATTGCGGCGCTTTTGGTGGTTAGCCGATGGCATGGCAATAATCACATGCTTCACTTCAAATCGCGCGTTGATATTAGCCAAACTGCTAATCGCACCCAATACTTTAACGCCAAAAATTTCACGTTTAAGCATGGTTTTATCATCGTCTAGCAATGCAACTACGCGCCACTGACTACTACGCGCTAAATCTTTCACTAAAGAAATGGCTGCCTCACCAGCACCCAGTACAATGACAGGCGCGCCCTGTTTGCGCGTAGAGCCATATAACTCATGGTCTTTCCAAGCGCGATAAGCAAAGCGGCTACCGCCCATCATCAGCACTAATAATAGCGGGTCTAAAATCAATACTGAGCGCGGCACAATACCGAAAGGCTGAAACATAAGTAAAAATGTGGCAACAATTAAAGTAGATAACCCAATAGCGATCAAAATACGCTTTAAGTCAGGAAGGCTAGCAAAACGCCAAACACCTTGGTATAAGCCGAAACTTATAAATAGCAATATTTGCAAAGGCAATACCCAGAAAGCGTTATGCCAAATAGAATTGTGAAAATCCGTTGGAATGTTAAAGTTAAAACGTAATAAATAGGCTAAAAGCCAAGCTAAAGCTGCAATTGATACATCGTGTAGCAATGCTAGAAACGAACGTAAGTTTGCTGGAAAATGCCAACTGTTCACGTATAGACTTTTTCATTTTTATTAAACATGATTCATTTTACCTAAAAGATCTATGAAGGTGCTTGTTTGTTCCACTTTTGATCAATTTTTAACATTAGTACTAAATACAGTAATAACCAAATCAGAATTAAGATTACCTGCCCTAAAAAACTCATTTTTAGCATTAGCAAACTTGTTAGGGCAGTTGCAAACATCAGCATATATTCAGCAATTGCCGTATTTTTATGGCCCCAGCCCATTTGCACTAAACGCTGATAATAATGACTACGATGTGCTTGAGAAATTTTCTCTCTTGCCATTATCCGCTTTATCAATGTCACTGTAGCGTCCACTATAAATGGCGAAAAAACTAAGACTGGAAACCAAGCGGGCCATAAAGATTGAAAACTCCCATAAACCCCTATTGCACCGGCTAGAAAACCTAAAGGAATTGAGCCAACATCACCCATAAATATTTTTGCTGGGTAAAAATTAAACAGCAAAAATGCAAAGCATGCAGTCGCAATTGCACCATTAATAATAGCTAAATTAACATCCCCCATTAACAAGGCAGCAATGCCATAACTAGCAAACCCAAATACACCCATTCCACCTGCCAAACCATCTGAGCCATCCATAAATTTATACATATTAGTCATCCATGTAATAAGTAATAATAACGGCACTATTAACCACAATGATGCACTTGATAACATCGTTAAAATAAACGCCAAACTCACTAAAAGCTGTACTAATAAACGCCACCTAA
>JANNBX010000172.1:0-3555 GCA_031385945.1 Methylophilaceae bacterium
GAGCTGCTGGGGCATAACGATTTAAATACCACGATGATTTATACCCATGTGTTGAATAAAGGCGGACGCGGAGTGGGTAGCCCGCTGGATGTTTTATAATTCATTTATATAATTAAATGAAGAAGTGCTAATTAGATGAATGAGGAAATACGATGAAAGTGGAAATAGTTGAATTAGAAGGTGAGCTGGGGTTTTTATTACCACCGCCTATCGTGAGTAAGCATGACTTGAATATTGAAAGTCAGCTTGTTTTGTTGGAGCATAGCCAAGGTGTTAGTTTGTCTATAGTAATAGCCGACATTAACGTTGAGCCCAAATGAAACACCTAACCTCACGCGATAACGCGTTATTTAAAACGCTTAAAAAACTCAATGACTCCGCCCGTGAGCGCAAAGTAGCGCAACAAACCTTGCTTGATGGCGTGCATTTAATTGAGAGTTATATGGCTCTTTATGGCGAGCCAAAACTACTGATTATCCCAGAGGGTAAAAGTAGCACTGAGGCTGTAGGTATATTGCAACAGGCAGATGATGATAAGTTGGTGATGTTTCCTACGCTGATGTTTGCCGAGCTAACGCCTGTAGCAAGTAGCACGGGTATTTTAGCGCTGGTAGATATTCCTGAAGTTTTGGCCTGCCAAAAAGAAGATTTTGTGTTGCTGCTAGAAGAGATACAAGACCCAGGTAATTTAGGCGCTATTTTACGCACAGCCGCAGCGGCTGGTGTGAGCATGGTGGTGTGCTCAAAAGGCTGCACTGATGTGTGGTCGCCCAAGTGTTTGCGCGGCGGACAGGGCGCACATTTTGTGTTGTCAATAGTTGAAAATATTGATTTAGTAGATTTTGCTAATAGTTTTACTGGCCAAATTTTAGCGACCAGCATGAATGGTGTTTCAATTTACAATCTAGATTTAACTAAACCAACTGCGCTAATTATTGGCAACGAGGGTGCCGGTGTAAGCGCCGCTTTAATGCATGCAGCCACACAAAAAGTGAGTATTCCTATGCAAAATAATGTGGAGTCACTCAATGCCGCCGTGGCAGCAGGGGTGTGTATGTATGAGCGGGTTAGGCAGTTGGCGGTTATCGTAAAGCGATAACTGCTAACTCCATCCACTTACCAAAAGACACCAGTATGGTTACTTGTGTCTAAAAATCGTTTATAAAAATTACCGTTGATTTGAGTAGTATGAATTAAGTGATTCACAAAATTTTCAAATACCAGCTTGTTGAGTAGATATTTTTTGGAGTCTTCCCAATAATCATCTAGGCTACCTTGGTAAGTCAAGCCTACCATGTTGTAAATTGCAGAGCCACATGTAATCACTGGGCAGTTATGATCAAGTGCTTGTAAGCCCACCGTACTATTGATCACTATGACGCCTTTGGTATGGGTGAGCAAGGTTGGTAAGTGCAAGTCATGCACGTAGTGAATGCGTGAGCGTAGCGTTTCATCTGCGCATAGCTGATCAATCAATTCGCCATAGTGATTAAAGCCACGATCCATCGGGTGATGCTTAATGACAAGATGACAATCCGTGTTGGCATTAAGCTCGAATGATTCGATGACTATCTTTATAAATTCTTCAATAGAGTTAAAATCAGAATGATAGTGTATTTGGGCGTCGTTATGCACTTGTAGTGGTACAAAGTAATATTTTTTGCTTAAAGAGCGCGTAAGTTTTTCTAAAACAGTATGCTGTTGAAAGCTAAAAATCCATTTACGCCAAAGCGCACGTATCCAATATAAACCTTGCCAAATGTTAATGGTACGATGATGCTGGTAATGCCTAAAAAATAAACATGTAGCGTGGCATGCTGTGTAATACATCATGCCCCACAAGGTGGCGTACCAAAAACTCTTGCCTATTATTTTTGCATCTTTTTTTGTTATATCAGTTAAATGTGTGTAAAAGCTTATAGATCTTGACATCTGCGAATGTGCATTAACGCCATGCTTTTCTAATGTAATAAAATCTGGTCGTATATAACCTTCTTCAAAAACGCCTATTTCAATACCCATTTCAGCTAGTACAGCATGAGCAATCTTGTGGACTGGCCGACAATCACCAAACAAAAATACGATGTCGATTTTATGCGTTTGAATGATATGCGTTAAAAACTGTGGAAAGTTATCAATGGGTTGATTGAAGCAAATACCACTTCTGTAAAACAGACAATCTCCTCCATTGAAGTTGATTTTATGTACTGTTGCATTTACATTCTTCAAGTCTTTGGCAAAGTTTTTAAAAAATGGCCCAATTGGCCCCTGAAGTAACAAAATGTTTTTGTCTTTAAACTGATTTAGTCCGTTTTGTATCACAATTTCTCTTTTTTATTGATGTGCTAATAAGTGACTTGACGTTTGGTTAATCGTATACGAATGCCATTGTCGGATCGAATCGTTACACGCCCTACAACTTTAGGCGTATGCCTCTCGTCAGGCAGAATGTTGTAGCGGCGCACAATACTTGCTAACGCTAAAATAGCTTCTTGTGTTGCAAACCCTGCGCCTATACAAACTCTAGGACCCTTGCTAAATGGAATATAGGCACACTTAGCAGACTCTCTACCTTCAGGCGTGCGAAAACGCTCAGGTGAAAAAGCATCAGGTTCACTCCAAAACTCACGATGTCGATGAATTAGCCACGGTGAGATTAAAATGGGTGAGCCAGCTTTTACATCTTTATCTCTAATGCAATGATCTTCTGACGCTTCGCGTACAAAAAACCCTACTGGCGGGTAAAGCCGCATGGCCTCTTTAAAGGTGTCTGCAATCCAGTTAAGTTGTTTAATATGTGAAAACTGTATATCACCATCCCCCACTTTTTCTTGCAATTCATCCATAATATTTCTTTGTAGATGCGTGCATTTTGATAGTAAATACAGTGACCACGCTAATGCACTGGCCGATGTTTCATGCCCAGCCAAAAACAGCATGCAAACTTGATCTACCATCTCGTCATAGCTAAATTGCGAGCCTGTGGCGGGGTGTTTGGCGTCCATTAGGCCAGACAAAATATCACTATAATGCCCATCCATACCGCTATCTCGCTCTGAATAGCGCTTGGCAATAATGCTTGAAAGCACTTCGCGTATTTTGTTGGCAGGTTTACGGCTTGCACGAGTAGAAAAATAAGGTGGCAGCCTATAAATCATTAACATCATGGCTTTTTGAGCGTGCTGTTGAAACTGCACGAATGCCTCATAAATCGTATGTGCATCTTCTGCACTTAAGCTTTTAGATAGTATTGTTTTAAAAATGATGTCTGCTGCGATAAACGTCATTTCCGCGTCTATTTCATGAGATTGTCCATCGGCTATTTTATCTAGCCTAGCTGTCATATCTTTGATTGAGTCGACCATAAATGGATACACTAGCTCTAGCCTTGCTGCGGCAAACGCTTGGTCTACCAAGTTGCGCTGTCTAGCCCAAACCTCACCATTAGTAGTAAAAATACTATCACCTAGCAGTGGCTCAAGCATGCGATGCATAAGCGCGTGTTTAGGGTATGCCTTAGCATTTTTAGTCAATATGTTAGTGACCCAATCAGTG
>JANNBX010000019.1:0-3700 GCA_031385945.1 Methylophilaceae bacterium
GAAGATTTAGCTGAAAAAGTAAAAGCTGGCTTCTTAGACTTTGACGTGGCGATTGCCACGCCAGATGCAATGCGTATTGTCGGTACACTTGGCCAAGTATTGGGCCCACGCGGCTTAATGCCAAACCCAAAAGTGGGCACAGTAACGCCAGATGCGGCTACTGCAGTTAAAAATGCAAAAGCTGGTCAAGTGCAATACCGTACTGATAAAGGTGGCATTATTCATTGCACTATTGGTCGTGCATCATTTACGGTTGAGCAATTGCAAGGCAACTTAGCTGCCTTGTTGGAAGCTTTATCAAAAGCAAAACCAGCTGCATCTAAAGGTGTTTATTTGAAAAAAGTTTCTATCTCTAGCACCATGGGTGCTGGTGTGCGCTTAGATCAAGCTACAGTAGCAGCTTAAAAGAATTATATTCATCCAATATTTTGGGTGAATTGAAAGAACTTTGGGCTTGTGATTGAGTGCTTTATTTAAAAGCGCTCGATTGCAAGAGCATCAAAGACCGTTGGTGTCCGAGAGGATTTAATATTAGAAATATATTGATGGGTGAGTGTTACTCCTCTGTGAATATTTTGCAAATACCAACGTAGATGGCGAAACCAGAAACAGGATTTCCGTAGTTGGATATGAGTTGCCTGAATAAGGACGCCGTAAGCGGTATAACTTATTATAGTTATACTTAATTAACGGAAGGAGAATGGACCTTGAGTCTAAATCTTACAGAGAAAAAAGCAGTTGTAGCTGAAATAAGCGAACAAGTGGCTAATGCACAAGTGATTGTACTGGCAGAGTACCGCGGTACAGGCGTTGCAGATATGACCAAGTTGCGTGCTGAAGCTCGAAAATCTGGTGTTTATCTGCGTGTGTTAAAAAATACTTTAGTACGTCGCGCAGTTGAAAATACCCCTTTTTCAGGTCTAGCAAATGACATGGTTGGCCCGTTGGTTTTTGGTATTAGCCAAGACCCAGTAGCCGCTGCAAAAGTGCTTAACGACTTTGCGAAAACAAACGATAAGTTTTCAATCAAAGCAGGTGCTGTGCCAAACCAAGTAATGGATGTTGCAGGCGTACAAGCCTTAGCGTCTATGCTTAGTCGCGATGAGTTGCTTGCTAAGTTTGCCCGTACGCTCAACGAAGTGCCAACCAAATTCGCTCGCGCGATTGCGGCAATTCGTGATGCCAAAGCAGCTTAATCAAAGTTTTAGTTTATTTATTAGCTACATAATTTAATTTTAGGAATATTCAAATGGCAATTACAAATGCAGATATTTTAGAAGCAGTAGGCAAGATGTCAGTGCTGGAACTAACAGCATTTATCGCAGAAATCGAAGAAAAATTTGGCGTATCAGCTGCGGCAGTTGCAGTGGTTGGTGCGGCAGGCGGCGCAGCTCCAGCTGCAGCAGCTGAGCAAACTGAGTTCAGCGTGATTCTTTTATCAGCTGGCGAGCAAAAAGTTGCTGTAATTAAAGCAGTTCGTGAATTAACAGCTTTAGGTTTGAAAGAAGCTAAAGACTTAGTTGATGGCGCTCCAAAAGCAGTTAAAGAAGGCGTTAATAAAGCTGATGCTGATGCAGCATTGAAAAAATTGATCGAAGCTGGCGCAACTGGCGAAATTAAATAATCATTGTTATTAACGTGATTAAAGCTGACGGGAAACCGTCAGCTTTTGCCGTTTATGGCAACCCAATATAAAGTTACATTTTATTAACAAGTATTGCTGAACGTATAGGCAATAACTGTTCTAAATAATTGTAGGTTTTAAACATAAGTTGGTTTTAAGAAGCCGCCTTATGTTTAACCCCTTAAAGATTTAATAACTAAATTTAATGGTTTAAACCTTTATAAACTAGATTATTTCAAACCATTAGGAGACGCTGTGAGCTATTCCTTTACCGAGAAAAAACGCCTACGCAAGAGTTTTGCCAAACGCGAGAGTGTGCAAGAAGTTCCATATCTACTTGCAATGCAGTTAGAGTCTTATGCTGCCTTTTTGCAAGAACATGTGCCAGCTAGCGAGCGTAAGCCAGAAGGCTTAGAGGCTACATTTAGCTCTATCTTCCCAATTACGAGTCACTCAGGCAATGCCCGCCTGGATTATGTTTCATATCAATTAGGTGCTGAGCCATTTGATGTGAAAGAGTGTCAGCAACGTGGCTTAACTTACGCTGTGCCATTGCGCGTAAAAGTGCGTTTAACTATCATGGATAAAGAGGCTTCAAAGCCTACCGTTAAAGAAGTTAAAGAGCAAGAAGTGTACATGGGCGAATTACCTTTGATGACTGAAAACGGCTCATTTGTGATTAACGGTACAGAGCGTGTGATTGTTTCACAATTGCACCGCAGCCCAGGCGTGTTCTTTGAGCATGATCGTGGAAAAACACACTCATCAGGTAAGTTGCTGTTTTCAGCACGTATCATTCCTTACCGTGGTTCATGGTTAGATTTCGAGTTTGACCCTAAAGATTACTTGTATTTCCGCGTCGATCGTCGCCGTAAAATGCCTGTGACTATTTTGCTTAAAGCATTGGGTTATAACGACGAACAAATCTTAGAAATGTTCTACGATACCGATACATTCCACATCACCAATACTGGTGTGCAGTTTGAACTAGTGCCTGATCGCTTGCGTGGTGAAGTGGCTAAATTCGATATCATCGATAAAGACGGTAATGTTTTAGTTGCAAAAGATAAGCGCATTACCGTTAAGCATATTCGCGAGATGGAAAAAGCTGGCATCAATAAAATGGATGTGCCTGTAGAGTTCATGCTGGATCGTGCTTTGAACGCGAATGTAGTGGATACGGAAACTGGCGAAATTATCGCTAAAGCCAACGATGAAATAACTGAAACATTGGTTGAAAACTTGCGCAAAGCGAACGTTCAGTCAGTAAGAACGCTGTATGCCAACGATTTAGATCATGGGGATTATATTTCACAAACACTGCGTATTGACGAAGTGCCAGATCAATATGCTGCAAAAGTAGCGATTTATCGCATGATGCGCCCAGGTGAGCCACCAACTGAAGATGCTGTAGAAGCATTGTTCACAGGTTTATTCTTCAACGAAGATCGTTATGATTTATCTAACGTTGGTCGTATGAAATTTAACCGTCGCGCCTACCCAGAAATCATTGAAGAGCGCACTGCGAATTGGCTACGTCGCTTTTATGAGCGTGTAGGCCCGCATGGTGCTGAAGGTGCCGATATTTTGTCAAATGACGATATCTTAGCGGTGATCGGTGTATTGCTAGAATTACGCAATGGTCGCGGTGAGATTGATGATATTGATCACTTAGGTAACCGTCGTATTCGTTCAGTGGGTGAGTTAGCTGAGAACCAGTTCCGTACAGGTTTGGTGCGTGTAGAGCGTGCTGTAAAAGAGCGTTTGGGCCAAGCTGAATCAGACAACTTGATGCCGCATGACTTAATCAATGCTAAACCAGTATCAAGTGCTATTCGTGAATTCTTTGGTTCAAGCCAATTGTCACAATTTATGGACCAAACGAATCCATTGTCTGAAATTACGCATAAACGCCGCGTTTCAGCTTTAGGCCCAGGTGGTTTAACGCGCGAACGTGCTGGTTTTGAGGTGCGTGACGTACACTCAACCCATTACGGTCGTGTATGTCCGATTGAAACGCCAGAGGGTCCAAACATTGGTTTGATCAACTCATTGGCATTGTATTCTCGCACGAAT
>JANNBX010000116.1:0-10087 GCA_031385945.1 Methylophilaceae bacterium
GAAGATGGTGACCGCTTTATCGAAATTTGGAATAACGTATTTATGCAATTTAACCGCGATGAAGCGGGTGTCATGCACAAACTACCAAAACCAAGCGTTGATACAGGCATGGGTTTAGAGCGTATTTCAGCAGTGTTGCAACACGTACACGCCAACTACGAAATTGATTTATTTCAAGAACTGATTGCTGGTGCAAGAAAAGCTATTTTCGCGACATATAGAGATGATGCTGATTTTGAAGTAATAATTAAAGAAAAAGGAGAGGGTTACGTAAACACTTCTCTAAAAGTATTAGCTGACCACATTCGAGCATGCTCTTTCCTAATCGCTGATGGCGTGATTCCAGGTAATGAAGGTCGCGGCTATGTATTACGCCGCATCATACGTCGCGCGATTCGTCATGGCTATAAGTTAGGTGCTAGACAACCTTTCTTTAACTTAATTGTTAAAACTCTAGTTGCCGAAATGGGTAATGCATACCCTGAGTTAGTAATTAAACAACTACATATTACAGACATATTAAAAAGTGAAGAGCATAGGTTCTTTGAGACTATTGAAAACGGTATGGCGATTTTGGAAACAGAGTTGGCGGCAACTCAAAGCGTATTTAATGGTGAAACTGCATTTAAATTACATGACACTTATGGTTTTCCATTAGATTTAACTGCTGATATTTGCCGTGAGAGAAATATCTCTGTAGATAGTGCCGCATTTGACGCTGCAATGACTCGCCAAAAAGAACAAGCCCGTGCTGCAGGTAAATTCAAAATGGCGGCTAATCTTGAATACACGGGCGCTGCAACTGATTTTAAAGGTTACGACTCGTTAGAAATGTCCGCTAAAGTACTTGCGTTGTACAAAGACAGCACGCCTGTAACTAGCCTTAACGAAGGCGAAACAGGCGTTGTAGTGATTGATACCACACCGTTTTACGCAGAATCTGGCGGCCAAGTGGGTGACAACGGTGTATTGAAATCTGAAAATGGCATATTTGCTGTGGAAGATACGCAAAAAATTCAGGCCGCGGTATTTGGTCATCACGGTGTTTTGAAAACAGCCACCTTGAATGTTGGCGATACGATAAAAGCGACTGTAGATATGACAGCCCGCGCTAACAGCATGCGCAACCACTCAGCCACACACTTGATGCATAAAGCATTGCGCGAAGTATTAGGCGAGCATGTGCAACAAAAAGGCAGCTTAGTTGATACTGAAAAAACGCGTTTTGACTTTGTGCATAACGCACCGATGACCGATGCAGAAATCGCTGAAGTTGAGCGTAAAGTGAATGCGGAAATTTTGGCAAATGCCGCGACCCTTGCCCGTGTGATGGATATCGAATCTGCCCAAAAAACTGGCGCCATGATGTTATTTGGCGAAAAATATGGCGATGAAGTACGTGTGTTAGATATTGGCTCAAGCCGCGAGCTCTGTGGTGGTACGCATGTTAGCCGCACGGGTGACATTGGCCTGTTTAAAATATTCAGCGAGAGTGGCGTAGCCGCTGGTGTGCGTCGTGTTGAGGCCACCACTGGCAATGGTGCATTGAAACTGATTAACCATCAACAAGCCCTACTCACTCAATTAGCCAGCGACTTAAAAGCGCCAGCCAGTGAAGTTGTTAACAAAGTCGCTCAACTGAGCGACCACGCAAAAGCGTTAGAAAAAGAATTAGCGCGCTTAAAATCGAAATTGGCTTCAAGCCAAGGTGATGATTTGGTTAGCCAAGCCATTGATATCAATGGCATTAAACTGCTAGCGGCAACGCTGGAAGGTGCTGATGCAAATGCCTTACGCGAAACCATGGATAAGCTAAAAGACAAGTTGAAATCAGCAGCTATTGTTTTAGCTAGCGTGAATGACGGTAAAGTGAGCTTGGCTGCAGGCGTAACAGCTGATTTAATTAGCAAAGTAAAAGCCGGTGAGTTAGTCAATTTTGTTGCGTTACAAATAGGTGGCAAAGGCGGCGGCAAGCCAGATATGGCGATGGCAGGCGGCAGCGATGTAAGTGCATTACCAAAAGCATTAGCCAGCGTTGAAGCTTGGGTTCGCGCAAAAGTTTAAGAGTAGATCATTTAAAAAGTGAAATTTAAAATAGGTTATTTATGGCACTAATCGTACAAAAATACGGCGGCACATCAGTCGCTAATCCTGAGCGCATTCGCGCACTAGCTAACCGCGTGGCGCGTTACAAGGCTATGGGCCACCAAATTGTCGTGGTGGTTTCGGCAATGTCTGGCGAAACAAATCGCTTGATCTCACTTGCTAAAGAAATTATGGCAGAACCAGACCCGCGCGAGCTAGACGTGATGGTTTCAACCGGCGAACAAGTTACTATCGGCATGACCGCGCTTGCCTTGTTAGAGCTTGGTATTAAAGCTAAAAGCTATACTGGCGCGCAAGTCAAAATCATGACAGATGACGCCCACACCAAAGCGCGCATTATCAATATTGACCAACACAACCTAAAAGCAGATTTAGACGCAGGCTATGTATGCGTAGTAGCGGGCTTTCAAGGGGTAGATGCGGCAGGCAACATTACCACACTTGGCCGTGGCGGCTCTGACACCACAGGCGTAGCGCTGGCAGCGGCATTAGGTGCAGACGAATGCCAAATCTACACTGACGTAGATGGCGTTTACACAACCGACCCGCGTGTAGTGCCTGAAGCGCGACGCTTAAGCAAAATTACCTTTGAAGAAATGCTAGAGCTCGCTTCACAAGGCTCAAAAGTATTGCAAATACGCTCTGTAGAATTTGCAGGTAAATATAAAGTTAAACTACGTGTGCTCTCAAGCTTTGAAGACGAAGGCGACGGCACGCTGATTACATTTGATGAAGATTTAGAGGACAACATGGAACAACCCGTTATATCAGGCATTGCCTTTAACCGCGATGAAGCCAAAATCACCGTACTAGGCGTGCCAGACCGCCCAGGTATTGCCTACCAAATTTTAGGCCCAATTGCAGACGCTAACATTGATGTGGATATGATTATCCAAAACGTTGGCGCTGATGGCACAACAGATTTCACTTTTACAGTGCACAAAAATGAGATGAATAAAGCCCTTACAATTTTGCGTGATAAAGTACAAGGCCACATTAACGCCCGCGAAATTACAGGCGACGATAAAATTGCTAAAGTAGCAGTCGTTGGCGTTGGTATGCGTTCACACGTAGGTATTGCCAGCCAAATGTTCCGCACATTAGCTGAAGAAGGTATCAATATTGGTATGATTTCTACTTCTGAAATCAAAATTTCAGTGGTAATAGAAGAAAAATACATGGAGCTAGCTGTGCGTGTATTACATAAAGCATTTGAGTTAGATGAAGCCTAACTGATTGCAAAGTATTACTGATAGCAACTCTCAATGAAACTTAATCAATGATTAATGAGTATGCACACACTTTTCATTTGATTTTTAAGGGTAAATCGCGTAATATCGCGCCCTTGTCACAAGCGTAGTAAGTAACAAAACGGAGAGCTGGCCGAGTGGTCGAAGGCACTTCCCTGCTAAGGAAGCATACGGGCTTAAACCTGTATCGAGGGTTCGAATCCCTCGTTCTCCGCCAAATATTTCATATCCCACCATAAAATCAGTTAGCTAAAATCAATCAGCCAGATTCAATTAGCTAAATCCAATCTTAAAACTTCATTTGATCCATTTGGTGCTCCACTTTAAGATTTAAAACTTTGAAATTAACTTTCCAAGTTGGCTTTACCGCCATGGCGGTTTGGTTTATTTTTTCATTATCTTATACGAGTCAACAGTTAACCGACGTGTGACTGTCTTTACCTCTAGCACTTTATTTTGCTTAACAAAGCGAAACCTGCAAGCATCTAACTCCATAGATATGCAATCAACAACTTCAACTAGACCTTGTTCGTAAATTTCAAGGGCATAAAGGCTACTATTATTGATATTTTTATTTTTAGATGGTACCCACCCTTTTGCAATTAATACTTTCTTAGCCTCATCGTATGCTATTCCTGAATGCAAAATCGTTAGATCATCATTGGCATTTACTAACGATGTAGATAGCAGACATAAAGCAAATAAAATGATCTTGTTCATAAGATTTTCAAAGTGGGTTAGCGTACTTAATTGGTGTCTTAAAGAGCATTTTTTATAGCGTTAGGCTCAAAACATAAAAGCGTTAGTGATAATTCTATGCTTATTCAAAAAAGCACTTATCTATGACTGGTAAAAATAATATAAGTTTGCTCCTCAAATGGAAGTCAGTACGCATCTACTAAAGCGAGTGAAGTCCAATGAGTGCAGTGCAAACATAGCGAAAGGCATAGATATTTAAAGCTAAGCTTCAATTAGGCGCATTGACTGGTGCTTTTTAAACGAGCATTGCCGGAAAATGAAACGTTTAGTAAAAAATCTTACTCAATAGGCTAACGTTTAAACTTATTGGATTCTATATGGAAAAAGTTGCTTTAATTACTGGTGCAAGTGGCGGACTAGGTCAAGCGCTTGCGAACAAATTACAGACAGATGGCTGGGAGTTAATTCTTGTTAGTCGCGATGCCAATAAACTGCGAACAGCTTACAAAGAGCAACATACGCAAATTATCGGAAACTGTACCAGCGTAGATGGTGTGAAGCAGATATTTTCTCAGATTAAAGCGAGTAATTTACAGCCAACAGCGCTCGCGCACTGTGTTGGCAACATTAGCTTAGCTCCCATGCATAGAATGACAGAGTCAGACTTTCTGAATTGTATGCACACCAATTTATTCAGTGCTTTTCATACGCTTTCTGGATTTATCAATCACCTTAAAGATTCCTCTCTATCAGGTTCAGCAGTCTTCGTTTCATCTGCTGCAGCTGGCATTGGAACTCCCAACCATGAAGCAATTGCAGCTGCCAAAGGAGGTTTGGAGGCTCTGGTACGTAGCGCTGCAGCCAGTTATGCAGGTTTAGGTATACGCATCAACGCAGTCTCACCCGGCATTATGAATACCCCAGCTGCGGCAGGGATTATAAGCAGTGATTTAATGCGTGATATGGCTAGTAAACAATATCCCATTCGAGGTATTGGCGACTCAGTAGACGTTGCGGATTTGATTGGATGGCTACTTTCTGATGCAGCAAAACGTGTTACTGGTCAGACTTGGGCGATTGATGGAGGATTTTCAACCATAAGGCCTATAGTCAAATAAATTAGCTTTCTTTGTTAGATTACAGGAATGTTTTTTAATTTATTTGATGTGACGGTAAGGTTTTTGTGAACAATTGAAAAAAACTGGTTAATCAAGTCTCGTCAAGTGGACTAATGAGGCAGCGATGGTTTTGGCTCATGTGAAAAAGGTATTTAATTAGTGCCAAATATGTAGATTGCGCCTGTCTCATTAAAAGTTAGATAAATTAGGTGAAGCCCACTCTGCAGTTGCATGTTTGGCAGGTATCTAGTTACCAAAAATTTTATGCGCTATATCAAACGGAAAAAGTCTAAGGCCACAGAGGAGTTACTACCTCATTAGGCCCTATATGCGCACGGCGATGCATATCTTTTCCTAGCTCTAACCAATCCATCGATATGACTTGGAAACTCAATACTGCTAAATAATGATTGTTAGTTGCGTTTGGTGAAGATGCCTCACTGACATTATCAGAAACAGTAGCACTTCCTGGTGCTTGGTCGCTCAAGTAGTCTTTTGATGCTTTCGATTGACTCATACGAGCCCAAGCAGCTTTTACCATATCACCTTCATCATGGACGCTCGCGATTACTGAAACGCGTAATTGCCAGCTTAATCTAGCGCTCCAAAAAACGACTTGTGCACGACCATTTTTTTTAAGCTCTTGGTATTTAGGGCTTCTTGAATCAGTGTATGCGTCTAAGGTCCATAACGTTTGATTTGCGTGTCGTAGCACAATGGTTCTAACTTGTGGACTACCATCTAAGCCAATACTAGCAACAGCAGGTGTTCTCCAATTGTGATGTCGATCTTTTGTTGCTCTCGTTAACTCTTGCCAAATTCTGGCGATTAAATTTTCAGGAGGATATTGAAACTGGATTTTCGAAGCGTTATTTATTGTATCTGGCATGAATGATTGTGCTCAAATTTTAGCTTATAAATATATTTATAAAAACCCTTTATCCCGGCTACGTTTAATTGCAGCCCGAATGTGGGTAGGTTTGTTACTTATCCATTCAATAAATTTTGCAATTTCAGGATGACCTCTTAAAGCTTCAATAGTTGAATAATTTCGTGCCAGCTGACTTTCAGTCAATAAAGCGTGGATTTGCCGATGGCAAATTCTATGCAAAATAACTGTATCTACACCGCCTCGGGATTTTGGAATAAGGTGGTGTGCGTCACGCTGCGACTTTGAAATCAGTCTCATGCATAATGGGCAAACAGTCTCATCTGTCACTAAAGTTGAGTGATAAGCATCACTCTGACCTGCTATTTGCTTTTTTTTAACTCGCCCGTTCATTGATTCTTTTGCAGCAGATATGCATTTGTAAAGTAGTAAAAAAGAAAAACTAAATTAAAACATTTATATTTCTATGGTGCGTATTATCAAGACAACGTTCACTTAAGAAAATCTTTTCATATTTGAAAGCTTGCTCACAGACTAATATCCGAGCCAATCTCAAAATAAAAGTTTTGGCGTGATCAACCTGGCTAGTTTGGTTGGCTTCTCAATTTAAATGCAACCAATAACGGACTTCTTTTCTAATTCACTATCCCAATAATGGTGTAGTTATAAATCTATAGACTCAGGTTAAACCCAATTTAGATTAACTTATTTGCTTCAAGAATATCTTGAATTAGCTCTAGTCTCACGATCGGACTATCCATTTGCATAAGCCGTAATTTTTGCAGCAGAGGTAAGTCCAACACATCTATCCATCGGTTGCCCACCCAAGTCGAATCATCAAACTGATATGATCCAACATCTGGCAAATTATTAGGTTTTAAACTCTGCGCATTAACTGATGCAAATAATTGCTGCAATACATTACTTAACAAAATTAAATCCTCGGGTATGTTCACTGATAAATCGTCTGGAATATCAGCGACTTCTCCAATCACTAAACCATCGGATTGTTGTGTAAATGAATCAATTTTAACCCTGTGCTGACCAACACAACGAATGGTCAACATGCCAATGTCAGTGATATCGGCATCTACTATGTTAACTAATGTTCCAACACTAGAGAACTCGAAATCACCTTTAGATTGAACATCGCTCTTTGGTAAAGCTGTCACCACCACAAATGAAGATCTATTTTTCAAACAATTACTCACCATATCAAGATATCTCGGCTCAAATATTTTGAGCGGTAAAATCCCTTTAGGGCAAACTACAACATTGAGTGGGAAAAGTGGTATTTGGTAAGTATTCACTGAGTTCAAATGCAATCTAATTGTTTATTTAAAACAGGATGGTAGGACTGTTGTTAAAACCTGCCCGCCAAGTTGAAGACAAGATTCATTCTACTTAGTCAGATATTTTTTAGCTAAGTTTTAATGTTGCAAAGCAATGCATACAATTAAAGTCAACTTTCATACGAAATATTATGATTACACAACTTTTATATGCTTAATTTGAATCATCAGCTTTATGAATCTATCTTAGCTATTTAGTGAAATGAACTGCTCCACTTCATTATTTATTTCAGCATGCGCACTGAGTCCGTCTATCCAACGGCTAGGAATTGCTTCAATCCCCAAAGTGGCACCCAGTATTGCACCTAGTACGGCACCTCTATGGCAATTATCGCCACCGACATTGGTGTTTGCAATCAATGCGCTCTCAAAATCATCATGGTAACGGGCGGCTAGATAGAGTACTGATGGAAACGATTGATCAACATAGCAAGCTGGGCTAAGTATGCCGCCAATCACATCAAGATCAGCGTTTTTATTGCGGCGTACTTTCTCAATCACTTGAGCAGCGGGAAAGCCAAGCTTAGCCGCTGCGGTGCAGGCAAGTTGTTCTGTATTTGGATTTGGAATCTGAAAAATATGAAACAGTAGCTCACTCAGCTGTAACGTATGGCGCTCAAGCAGAGGTGAACGGTGGGTAAGACGTTGTTGTTTTAGAGCGGCTGCAGTGGTGGTAGCTAAATCACCATCACCTAAAGTAGCCATAATGACTAAAGGCAAGCTAACTAATCCACCAATTGAGGCCGTATCATGGCCCTCTGCCCCTGCGCAATTTTCGGGAGAAACGCCACTTGCGTAATTGGCAAAAAAATCACGATGGTAAGACTCTGCGTACGTGTCATTGTGTTGGTCTGGCTCTGTCATAAAACGGATATATTCACGCAAAAAATCGGTTGAATCATAACGGCCGTTGGCATTTAGTGAGCGTAATAAGACGCGTGCACACAACAAATTAAGGGTGTTATCGCCTGCTTGCATACCTTGATGGTAATGGCGATTAGCTTGACCCCAGTGCTGTTTTTTTCCTTTTAAAATGACACCACCCACAATATCGCCCTCTTGCGGGCCACGCCCTGCTTTGGCTGTGTTTGCAAGCGCCATTATAGAATTTGGATGATGTGCCTTCGGTGCTTGATAATCACGAATTTGACCGAAATTTTGCCCACCAAAATCTTGGTATATTGCAGCAATGTTGTAGTACCAATGCACAGGCATCGCCAAAGCGTCACCAATAAACATACCCCACAGTGCGCCTCGCATGCGATCAGCTTTGCTGAGTTGATTACTACTCATGATGTAATCCTTACTAATTCAATATTTGTTAATTAAAAGCATATTTAAGGCTACTAATGAGTAATGAAGTTCAAACATTGCTATCTTGAAAACTAGCTTTAAGCCAAAAACTCACAGCACTGTCATACCAGCGTAGGCTGGTATCTAGTCAGGCAACAAATTAGCCAATGTAGCGCTAGACTTAACTTTTTATAGCTGGCTAATACTAAGTACTTAAAAAACCAATTTGAAAGATAGCGCATCAAATCGACATGGCTAAAGTTCACCTTGACTGGATTCCAGCCTCCGCTGGAATGGCGATATGTGGTGTTCTTGTTTAAAGTTGATACCTTATTTTGGTTTGGGCAAAGGTCTCAGGTAATATGCGCACTTGACGTGATTATTTGTAATAAATGCAGTTAACTAATAGAACTAGTTTTTGAATGCCGTATCACATATTATTCATAACAATTATATTTTTTGGACACCTAAATGCTTACTTGGCGAGATATAGAAAAATTTGTGACGCAAGGCAACCCACCTGCTGAACAACGCATGGTTAAAACAGCGTTGCAATGGCGTGAGTTGTTGTCAGATGATGTGTATGAAGTGACGCGCAATTCCGGAACTGAGCGCCCTTTTAGTTCGCCCATGTGTACGCACTTTGAAGCAGGCGTTTATGCCTGCGCCTGTTGCGATACGTTGTTATTTGATTCAACAGAAAAATTTGATTCAGGCACGGGCTGGCCATCATTTACTCAGCCTATTAACCAAAATAATGTTGCCTACTTTAGTGATGAAAGCTTGAATCGCATGCGTGTAGAAATTACCTGCAATATTTGTGATGCGCACTTAGGTCATGTGTTTCCTGATGGTCCAGAGCCTAGTGGCCTGCGTTATTGCGTTAATGCGCTTTCATTAAATCGCAAAGCTTGATTAAGGTTAGTTTTAAGCAGCCTATAAATACATAGCCGTTTTATAAACTACTAAGATGACTGGCCTTGAGATTGCTGCACGCGCCACATTTCTGCGTAGCGTTGACCCAGTATCAATAATGACTCATGCGTACCCCGCTCAATAATTTTCCCTGCAGACATCACTAAAATTTGTTGGGCATGCGTAATTGTTGAAAGCCTGTGCGCAATTATTAAAGTGGTATGGTTTTTAGCAAGTTCATTCAATTCTTTCTGAATGGTGCGTTCCGTTTCAGAATCTAGCGCAGATGTGGCCTCATCAAACACCAGCAATGCAGGATTCTTCAGCAAGGTTCTTGCAATCGCTACGCGCTGTTTTTCGCCACCAGATAGCTTTAGACCTCGCTCTCCCACATCTGTGTTGTAACCTTTTGGTAGGCTCATAATAAAATCGTGGATTTGTGCCGATTTTGCAGCCGCTTCGATC
>JANNBX010000259.1:0-3033 GCA_031385945.1 Methylophilaceae bacterium
ATTTTTAAATTTAGAGTTAGCTGCTGAGCTAAAAGGCAATAATATTGAAGCAGCAACTGAGCTACTTAATGCGCAACGAAAAACACTCGATTTAACCTTAGACGCCGATTTAGTTTTAAACGGCGTGAGTGGTATTAACGCACAATTGGCTAATGGCAGCCCAAAATCAAAACAATTTGATCAATCTCAAGGCGTAAAGCTTAGCTTGGCTGATATTCGCGCAAAAGCTTTAACCCATAATTTATCACTAAAAATCGCGAATATGGAACCAGCCATTGCAAGTACGCTAGTTGACGAAGAGCGCGCTAAGTTTGACCAGATAATATTTGCCAATATATCTTACGGTGATAAAGACTCGCCGATGATCAGTGGTGATAGCGTTAAATTCACATCTAACAACCCTGCACTGGATAGTGAATTAGTAAAGCTCAGCAAAACACCAACGCGCACAAAATCCATTGATGGTGATATTGGTATTGCGATACCTCTACGCTCTGGCGGCACTATCAAAATAGCCTCGCCATTTGAAAATTTAGATAAAACTGGTAATTTTGACTCAGACGAATATCGCGCTGGGCTTAAATTCTCAATTAGCCAGCCTTTGCTACGTAACGCAGGTGTTGCCGTCAATGAGGCATCTATCAATATTGCTAATATCAATGCCGAGGCTACTCAAGCGCGCACGCGGCTGCAATCTATTCGCATTATTGCCCTAGTTGATAAAGCTTATTGGGCGCTCAATCAAGCATGGACAGAGCTTGAAATTAGGCAGCAACAATTTGAATATGCGACACACAATTTAACCATGGTGCGTAAACGTGTGCAAGAAGGCTTAACCGCCGCGATTGAAATTAACCGCTCAGAAATTGGCGTTAATGACCGTTTAGAGCAGCTAATTGTTGCAAAAACCAACTTAAGTTTAGCGCAGCGACAACTAAAGTTTTATTTGAATGACCCGCAATACCCAATCGCAGAAGATACCAACTTCATCACCACCACTGCGCCCAATTTGTTTAATTACCAGTTTAACCGCGCACAATTAGCAGATAGCGCCCAAGCAAACCGCTTAGATTTATTAGATACTGAGTTAAAACTGACTGAAGATGCACTAAAAATTGCTGTGCTAGAAAACCAGCTGTTACCGCTATTTTCACTAGATTATGCTTATGGCGCTTTGTCTGATTCAGAAACATCGTTTGGTCGTGCTTATAACAGCATTAACCAGCTAGATTATAACGAGTGGTATGTGGGTTTACGTTTTGAAATGCCAGTGAGCAACGACGCCCGCGAAGCCCGCCTAAGCCGCGCCGTACAGCAGCGTTTGCAACGGTTATCGACGCAAGAACTACAAAAACTAACCATACAGCGTGAAATTTATGATGTACTCGATACACTACAACAAAATTGGCAGCGTATTGTGACTACCAGACAGCAAGTGGTGGTCGCAGGCATTAACTACGAAGCTGAGCTAAAGCAATTTAAAGAAGGTTTACGTACCATGACCGAAGTATTGGAAGCCTTAACTCGATTAGGCGATGCACAGTTGCGCGAAATTAAAGCGATTACTGATTATCAGGCTTCGCAAATCGATTTAGCGTTTGCAACTGGCACATTGCTGGGTTATAGCCGCGTTAATTTTGCTACACACTGAACATTCAATTTATAATACTTCTTTCGATTTTAACCGTGATTCTGCAATGAAATATATCTCTACACGCGGGCTTTCGCCAGCTTTAAGTTTTAGCGAAATTCTATTGGGCGGCTTAGCGCCGGATGGTGGTTTGTATCTGCCAGAAACCTACCCGCAATTTAGTGACGCAGACTTAACTGCTATGCGCAGTTTAAGCTATGCAGACTTAGCTTATTTTATTTTAAGCCGCTTGATTGATGATATTCCAGCGGCTGATTTAAAGGCGATTATTGACAAAACCTATCGAGCAGACGTTTACAGCTTTGTGCGTGATGGCCAAAACGCGGCTGACATCACGCCAACTTTAAAGCTAGAAGATAATCTATATTTACTGAGTCTTTCAAACGGCCCAACGCTGGCTTTCAAAGATATAGCCATGCAATTACTGGGTAATTTGTTTGAATACGTACTCACCAAAACAGGTAAAACGACTAATATTTTGGGCGCAACATCGGGTGATACAGGCTCTGCCGCTGAGTATGCGATGCGCGGTAAAAAGGGCGTAAACGTATTTATGCTCTCGCCGCACAAAAAAATGAGCCGTTTTCAAACCGCTCAAATGTTTAGTTTGCAAGATGATAATATCTTCAATATTGCAGTTAACGGTGTGTTTGACGATTGCCAAGACATGGTAAAAGCCGTGAGTAACGACGCTGAGTTCAAAGCACAAAACAAAATTGGCGCAGTCAATTCTATCAATTGGGGTCGTATTGTGGCGCAAGTGGTGTATTACTTTAAAGGCTACTTTGCCGTGACTAGCAATAATGCACAAAAAGTAAGTTTCTCTGTACCCAGTGGCAACTTCGGTAACGTCTGTGCCGGCCATATTGCCCGTATGATGGGTTTGCCGATTGATAAACTGGTGGTTGCTACTAACGAAAATGACGTGCTCGACGAGTTCTATAAAACTGGTATCTATCGCCCGCGTGGCTCAGCCAATACTTATCAAACCTCTAGCCCATCAATGGATATTAGCAAAGCCTCAAACTTTGAGCGCTTTGTGTTTGATTTAGTTGGTCGAGATAGTGCTAAAGTTCGTGAATTATGGGGCAGTGTTGACCAAGGCGGTGCGTTTGACATCAAACATCTTATGCCCAAGTTGGGTGATTACGGCTTTCAATCAGGCTCAAGTAACCACACAAATCGCATGACAACCATACGTGAAACCAAAGCTAAATATGATGTGGTAATTGATACGCACACAGCTGACGGTTTAAAAGTTGCCCTTGAGTTGCGTGATGTAAATGTGCCAATGGTTGTGCTTGAAACTGCATTGCCTGCTAAATTTGAAGATGCACTAGTTGAAGCGCTTGGCAGTGTTCCGCCGCGACCAGCCGTGCTTG
>JANNBX010000128.1:0-7004 GCA_031385945.1 Methylophilaceae bacterium
TATTTTGCCTGAATATCTCAAAAGCTTAGGCGTGGATTACCGTATTGTAGAAGCAGATACATACTCAATTGTTAAAGAGAAAATCCCTGAAGGCGCTACAACTTGCAGCCTTTGTTCAAGGTTACGGCGCGGTATTATTTACACCACAGCCAAAGAGTTGGGCGCTACCAAAATTGCGCTTGGCCACCACCGTGATGACATCGTAGAAACACTATTTTTAAATATGTTTTTTGCGGCAAAATTAAAAGCCATGCCGCCTAAATTATCGACCAACGATAAGCAAAATATTGTGATTCGTCCACTCGCGTATTGCAGTGAAAAAGATATTGCCAGCTACGCGCGTGGCATGGGCTTCCCGATTATTCCTTGCGATTTATGTGGCTCACAACCGAATTTACAGCGTCAAAAAGTAAAAGACATGCTGCAAGCTTGGGAGCTAGAGCAACCAGGCCGCGTCAATAATATTTTCCGCGCAATTGGTAACGTTGAGCCATCACATTTGGCTGATACTGACTTATATGATTTTAAAGGCTTAACACAAGCCATTGAGAGCGATGAAGACCCGCTGTTTGGGGATATTGCGCAGAATATAAATAAGCAAGAGAAACCGAGCGCGGCGCTGAATCTAGGTGAATCAGCAGGCAACACCATTTCATTTGTTAGAAACGTGTTACCTGCATAAGCAGTTTAATATTACTAAGTAATATTACTTGGCGTAAGCGCCTACTACTTGTATAAATCTATCCGCTACTTGTGGTTGCGTTGCATATTTATCTAAGCTGCCACTCATCAATACGTCCAGCTTTTGTAGCCGCGTTGTTGGTGTTGGATGCGTTTTAGTCATCAAAGCTAAACCTGAATCTTGCGGGTTAATCGCTTCTAGCGTTTGTAACACCGCTGGCAAACCATAAGGATCATAGCCAGCTTTAGCAGCAATCACCACACCTATTCTATCGGCTTCAAACTCGTCTTCTTTATCTAAGCCACGGCTATAAAGCTCAGTACCTGCACTAATCGCTTTTTTGGCGAGTTCACCATGCTTTTCATTATCCAGCGCTAAGCCGGCTAAATCACTCATCAGGCCAGTTTGCGCGCTTTTTTGTATTGCGTTTAAGTGATGTTTGCGGAGTACATGGGCAATTTCATGGCTTACTACGCCCGCTAATTCTGCCTCGTTACGCATTCTGAGCAATAAACCTTTGGTCACAAACACATAGCCGCCTGGTGCCGCAAACGCGTTTACGCCATCACTATCTAATACGCCAAAACGCCAATTGATATCTGGGCGTTCAGTTTGTGAAGCTAGCCAAAAACCGAGCTTATTCACGTATTGTTGCAACGGCTCGTTTTGTACTAATGGCACAGCACCTAGCAAATTAGCGGCTAAGCCTTTGCCAATTTCTAGCTCAGCTTTATCGTCCAGCGGTTTAAGACTTTCAGTTTTTTTAACAATGTCTGTCAGCTTATTTAGATCTAGTTTCTTTAAATCACCAAAATCGAACGCCAGCGCCGTTGTACTCAAAAATAAGCCAGCTAACAAGCTGCAGAGCAAGTTTGATATAAGTTTATTCATGTGATGTGCCTCAAGTTATGGTTTGAAATATTCAACTTGCTGACTTTTTAGTTTTACTTTTTCAGCAAACTTTTCGCCAGACGATTTGCTCGATGCAAAACTGTCCATCTTATTCACCGCTTGCGTATTAGGCTGTGCATTTTTAAGCTCTTCTTCTGAGAGCCCGCGAATACCGGTTGTTACGGCCATGCCGCTACTTGCGGTACGGCTTTTTCTACCTAAATTAAAGAGTGAGCCAAAACCGCTGTCACCTGACTTTTTAGCACCATTTCTACCATCTGTGAGCTTAATAGCAGTCATTTTTAACCAACCATTAGCGTTGCCAGTTGTTTTAACATTCACCCAAGCACCCTGTCTTTTGAGTACACTTACCGCACTTTGGGCAGGTAAATTTGTTGCTGTTGCGGCATCAGCATAAGGCTCTTTTTTAAGCTCAACATTTAATAATGTTTCAGCAGATTCGTCCGCTAGAGCAGCTATCGGCAATAGCACTACTAGCAATAACCAACATTTAATTCTTTTCATCTTGCAGTATCCTCTTAATATCACACCGGCTAAATTAAACAAATCCACTAGACCATTATTCTAATCGGCTCGTACAAATTCACCAATTGTTCGCGTCCTTTTACCTGAAAGCAGCCTTTTTCTACAAACTCATAAGGGCATTTGGCCGACTTTAAACACATATCTCGCGTTTCTATACTCACTAAAACTCGCGCAACACCTTTAGTTAAACCTTCAATACGACTTGCTAAATTAACAGTATCGCCAATTGCCGTGTAATCAAGCTTGGTTTCAGAGCCTATAAACCCCACCACTGCACTGCCAGAATGCACGCCAATTCCGACATCTAGCGTGCTGCCCAACAACAACCCTTTTGCGGCGCAAGCTGCTCTAAAATCGTTAAGCTTTTCGCTCATCACTAATGCTGTTTCTACCGCTCTTAACGCATGATCTGGCATTTCAGTTGGCGCACCCCAAAACGCCATAATCGCGTCGCCTATATATTTATCAAGTGTGCCGCCAGTTTCAAACACCGCTCTAGCTTGCAAACTAAAGTAATCGTTTAATAACGCTACGACTTCTTCAGGCGAACTTTTTTCAGACAAAGTCGTAAAACCGCGAATGTCTGAAAACAACACGCTAATTTCGCGACTTTGGCCGCTCATGCTGGCCATGGTAGCACCTTTATTTATAAGCGATTGCACAACTCGTGGGTCTAAAAATCGGCTAAAAGTTGCTACAGCCAACTCTTTAGTTTTACGTTCATTCAAATACTCAGTGACCGCAACCATTAAATACAAGGCCCAAGCAAATAAAATAGGTGTTAGCAACTCTATCAAGTAGTTTTGGCTAATCAATACATAACTCAACACAAATAATAAACAAGTTACCAACATTAAACCAGCGCCTACACGCAGCAAGTATTGGTAGCGGCTTAAGCCGTAAACTAAAGCACTAATCAAAGCAAAACCGAGCACAATCACTATTAAATTTGGCGCTTGTTTTAGTGGATGATTGTTTTTTAAATTATCAATTGCATTGGCTAAAATCTCTACACCTGGATGAAACGCTGCTACTGGCGTGGTGCGTACATCGTGCAAACCAGTGGCAGTAGAACCAATGATCAGTATTTTATTATTAAACTCAAGCGCCCCACGTAAAGGCGTTTTTCGCTGCAAATCTTCAAAAATATCAGCAAAAGAAACATGTGTGTAATTAGCAGCGTGATTTGTCCAGTTAATGCGAATATTAGGTACTTGCGGCACGCTAACGCCTAAACCTAGCGCCACTTTTGCCGGCAACGAAGGTATTTGCCAGCCCTGTTTATCAGTAAATACTGGGTAAAAACGTACCACACCATCTTTTTTGTCAGTTGTTATATTATGCGTACCCAATTTGCGCGTAGCTAATAATGGCTCTAATGGCAACACCATGCTAACAGTGGCGTCTTGATTGGCTTTTGGGCCTGCCAAAATGCCAAGATCAACACCATATTGCGCTAATGGAATACCTGTATCTGAGTCACTATCATCGAGTAGCAACATAGGAAAATAAACATTTTTCGTGTCTTTAATAACATCTGCAAAGTATTGATCGCCTTCAGGATGATTTAAATCAGGATCACTAAACAAAATATCAAACACAATCGCCTTGGGTTGTTGTTGCAATAAACCTTGTAATAACTCTGCGTGGGTTGAGCGTGGCCAAGGCCAACGACCAGCAGTTTCTGCCATCATGCTCAATGATTTTTCATCAATATCGATAATCACAATATCAGCATCGGGGCGCAACTGATGCGATTGCTGGCTAATAAAAAAATCACTTAGCCGATGCTCATGGCTAATAAAAAACTTGAAATATAAAATTTCAGCTGCAAATAGCACGAGTAGCCCAGTGGCGAGCACTAGCAAACGTTTTAAGGTCATTGGTTAATCATCATGTTTTGTGTGCAGCTCTTCATATTAAGTATTACAAAATTGAATTTATTTATGCACTACGCCCTCTTAAAAGAGTTGAGCTTGATACTTTATCGTGCCATGGCTGGATAAATATAGTATAAGTTTTCTTGTAAGTGCTGTCATTTGCTTTTATCATCTATCGAAACCACTCACTTTTAGCCCTTAATGTCCAAATTACTCATTGTAGAATCTCCCTCTAAAGCCAAAACCCTTTCAAAATATCTTGGAAAAGATTTTGAAGTACTGGCAAGCTATGGCCATATTCGTGATTTGATTCCCAAAACTGGCGCGGTTGATCCAAACGACAGCTTCGCCATGAAATACGAGATTATTGAGCGTAACGCTAAACACATGGACGCGATTATTCGCGCGGTAAAAACAGCTGATACGATATTACTAGCAACCGACCCGGACCGTGAGGGCGAGGCGATTTCTTGGCATATTGCTGAAGTATTAAAAACCAAAAAACTACTCAAAGACAAAATCTTAAAACGTGTTGAGTTTAATGAAATTACACAAACGGCCGTAAAGTACGCGATTGATAACCCACGCGACATCGCGATGGATTTAGTCAACGCTCAACAAGCACGACGTGCGCTAGATTATTTAGTTGGCTTTAATTTATCTCCCCTACTCTGGAAAAAAATCCGCCGTGGGCTCTCCGCTGGCCGTGTGCAAAGCCCAGCGCTACGTTTAATTGTTGAGCGTGAGTTAGAAATTGAAGCATTTAACAGCCAAGAGTATTGGTCAATACACTTAGAAAGCGCTAAAAAAGCACAAGCGTTTGAGGCCAAACTGATTCAGCTTGATGGCAAAAAAGTGGAGCAATTCACAGTAGTGAATCACGACCAACAGTCTGATATTGTAGGTAAATTATTGCTAGCTAGTGCTGGCAAAACTACCGTTTCACGCGTAGAAAAGAAACAACGTAGCCGTAGCCCTGCCGCGCCTTTTACTACTTCCACCTTGCAACAAGAAGCTGTGCGTAAACTAGGCTTTACCACTAGCCGTGCAATGCGTGTTGCACAAAACTTGTATGAGGGTATGGATGTAGGTAGTGGCACGGTTGGTTTGATTACTTATATGCGTACTGACTCGTTTAGCATGGCGGCTGAGGCAGTGATGCAGATTCGCGATTATGTGAAGAAAAATTTTGATGCAGACTACCTGCCAAAATCGCCCATCATGTACAAAACCAAATCTAAAAATGCACAAGAAGCGCATGAAGCGATACGCCCAACCGATATTAGCCGCACACCAGCTAAGGTGCGCCAGTATTTAAACGATGAGCAATTTAAACTCTATGAAATGATTTGGAAACGGGCAGTTGCTTGCCAAATGTCGCCCGCCAAATTTGATGCAGTGAGTGTTGATTTAAGTATTGGCAGTGATACTAATTTATTCCGCGCCACTGGCCAAACCATGGTGTTTGCAGGCTTTATTGCGGTGTATATGGAAGGTATCGATGACGCTGAAGAAGAAGGCGAATCTAAACTACCCGTGCTTGAAACAGGCGAAGTACTTGATGTAACCAAAATTTTTGGCACGCAACACTTTACAGAACCACCACCACGCTATGGCGAGGCGAGCTTGGTTAAAGTACTTGAAGAGTACGGTATTGGCCGCCCTTCAACTTACGCCAGCATTATCAGCACATTACAAGATCGCGAATATGTGATTTTGGATAAAAAACGCTTCACGCCAACCGATGTTGGCCGCGTGGTGATTAAGTTTTTAACTGAACACTTCACGCAATACGTCGATTACGATTTTACGGCAAAGCTAGAAACCGCACTCGATGATGTGGCAGAGGGCGAGCGCGAGTGGATTCCGCTCATGGACGAGTTTTGGCAAGGCTTCAACAAAACAGTATTATCAAAAGCCGATGTTGACCGCCCAGGCAATGAGTTAATTGGTGAAGACTGCCCAAAATGTGGCCAACCACTACAAAAACAATTGAGCCGTTATGGCACTTTTATTGGCTGTACGGGTTATAACGCCGAGCCAAAATGTGACTACAAACGCAATATGTCAGGCGCTGAAAATGGCGCTACTGAGCCAGTTGTGATTGGCCATGATGACGCAACAGACAAAGATATTTTACTGATGAACGGCCCTTATGGCCCCTATATTCAATTAGGTTTAGCCGTTGAAGGTGAAAAGAAAAAACCGAAACGCGTGAGTATTCCGAAAGAATTCCCACTAGCCACAGTCAATATTGATATTGCCAATATGTTGCTTTCGTTGCCACGTGATTTAGGCGCCCACCCTGAAACTGGCAAAAAGATTATCGCCAATATTGGCCGCTTTGGCCCGTATGTAAATCACGACGCTAAATTCAAATCAATTCCTAAAACCGAGAGCGTATTTGGCATTACGCTTGATGGCGCAGTCGCTTTACTAGCCGCAGCTAACACAGGGCCAGCGCCATTATTTGACCTTGGCGCGCACCCAACTGCAGATGGTCGTATTGAAGTATTTGCAGGACGATATGGCCCGTACGTGCAACATGCTAAAGTACGCTCAACCATACCAAAAAGTATAGAACCAGACTCACTCACGCTAGAAGAGGCGCTAGAATTAATTGCCGCTAAAGTGCTAAAAGACGGTGCAGACGGCGGGACTGGTAAAAAAGCGATTACAAAGAAAACTGTTGTAAAGAAACCCGCAGTTAAAACAACCACAACTAAAAAAGCCGCAGTTAAAAAAGAGCCTGCGGAAAAAGCGGCAGTTGTAAAAACTGTTGTCAAAAAAGTAGTTGCTAAAAAAACGCCTACTAAAAAAACGCCTACTAAAAAACCTGCTGCTAAAAAACCAGTTGTGAAACCAGCTGTAAAAGCAGCTGCTAAGAAGCCTGCAAATAAAAAAGAAATGACTTCTTAATGAAAGTTTAGCGTTATTTCAGAAATCTTAACAACAAAAAAGCGGCTTTATAGCCGCTTTTTTATTGGTTAATTATGCAACCAATA
>JANNBX010000055.1:0-6124 GCA_031385945.1 Methylophilaceae bacterium
CGCACCATGGCACGCAACCATTTGAGCGAGCAGGTTGTGCGTGCGATGATGAGCGCTCAAACGTCGCGTAGCGAGCGGCGTAAACTAGCCGATGATATTATCGAAAATAACGCAAGTCTTGCAGATTTAAAGCGTAAAGTACTGCAACTGCATGAGAAATTCAGCACTACTTGCCAGCAAACACATTAAAAGACATAATAAAATGATGACATTTAGTTTTAAGCAAACTCTATAACGTGGCAAATTACGAATTCCCATTTAATGAACGCGTGCGCACCTTAATGCGCCTTGAAGACTTATTTCAACGCGTTGAGCACAACGTAACTTGTGGCCATGATTACAACCATCATTGTGCTTTAACTTATTTATTTCAAATTGTTGATATTGTTGACCGTGCTGATTTAAAAATTGAGCTGATTCAAGAGCTTGAACGCCAAAAAAACTTAATGAACCTTTACCGCGATGACCCGAAAATTGCGGTTGATGCATTCAATGCATTATTTGAAAATATCAATTTAACCATACAAAGTCTGCGTGAAACCGGCAGTAAATTAGGTCAGCATATCCGCAACGACGAATGGCTTATGAGTATTAAACAACGCGCTAATATTCCTGGCGGTGTGTGCGAATTTGATTTGCCCTCTTACCATTATTGGTTAATGCAGGCTGAAAGTGAGCGTAAGCATGATTTTAGTAGTTGGCTGCAACCTTTTAGTGCAGCGCTTAAAGCCATTGAGATTATTCTACAAATGCTACGTGGCTCGGGTATTAAACACTCGCTTACAGCAATTCAGGGTAGTTATCAAGAAATGTTGAGTGGTGCTAAACCTGCGCAAATGTTGTTGATTCAGTTGGCTGACAACCTAACTTGTTACCCTGATGTTAGTGCAAATAAATATGCAATCAATATCCGCTTTAATAGTTTTACTGACAACCATAAAGCTCTGCTAACCCAACATGATATTCCGTTTAAACTAACATTATGCAACCTATAAACCGTGCTCCCAAATATGTAAATTGCCCACAGTGCCGCACCAGCGTGGTTTTTGATAGCAATAATCCTTATAAGCCATTTTGCTCAGAGCGCTGCCAAATGATTGATTTAGGTGCTTGGGCAACTGAAGGTTACAGTATAGCTGTGCCGCTCAAACCTGAAGATTTTGAAGAATTATCTTAAAGTAAGTCATACAACCTAACTGCATATCGGTTAACAATAAGGCAAATAATGTTATTTAGAAAAATACTATTGATTGTTTTTGTGTGGCAGTTTAGCGCATTGGCATTTGCTGCACAGCATGACTTTAAGCATGATTCTAAACAAAAATCTGCACATCAAACTAATATATTACTCACGAATGCTTGGGTGCGCGCCACTGCTGCTGGGCAGTCGGTTGGTGCAGCTTATCTCACTTTAAAAAGTAACCAAGCAGTAACGCTTATTGCGGTGCAGGTCAACATTGCTGAAACCGTTGAAATACACAGTATGAATATTAATAACGGCGTGATGAAAATGCGTCGGCTCGAAACGCTTCATTTGCCAAAAGGTAAAATTGTCAGTTTAGCGCCTGGTGGCTTTCACTTTATGTTATTTGATTTGAAAAAACCGCTTAAAGTGGGTGAAAATGCGTCTTTTAAACTGACTTTTAAAGCTGAGAATGGCAAGGAGTTTACTCAGAACATCAATATGCCAATACTGTCATCTCCTGCCGAAAAGCATGATCACGAGCATGCTCATACGCATTAACTAATTGCTTTTAAAAGGTATTTCTAGTTTCTTAAGCTGACCATTTTCAAGCGTCATCTCCAACAGCATTAGCCAGTCAGCGCGGCCTTGCATGCAAACAGGCAATATCACATTTGCTTGCCAAACATCTGTTTTTTCTTGGGTAAACTGATAGCGATTAAAACCCATTTGCATGTTTTGCATATCAAATTGCGCTTTGATCAGCGATAGTTTAGTGCTGGAATCAGTGTTTTTAAAAGTGATAACAAAAGGCTTTAACGGTTTGGGAGTTTGGCTAAAGCTAATTGAACCTATGCCAATATCACAGCCTTGTATTAAGTTTTTACAATCTACCTTTTGCAAAGGTTCGGCTTGTTTACCGCAGCTGATTAACGCAAACAATACGCTAAAAATCAAGCTGAGTTTCAAACAAAACTTAATCATGGTTTAACCAAATGCCGCGCTGCATGGCGATGCCATGTGCACCATTTTGCCAAGCGGCTTCTTTGTCTTGCGGTGTCATTCCGCCCAACGCATAAACTGGTATTGAGCAACCGCGGGTTATTTCAGCAAATTTTGACCACCCTAGCACTGTTGCATTTGGATGGCTTAAAGTCGCTTGCACAGGCGAAAGTACAATAAAATCACAGCCTAAACTTTGTGCTTTGAGGACTTCATTCTGATTGTGACAAGATGCAGCCACCAGCGCAAAGTCAGGCATAGCTTGCAATTGCATCAATTGAGTTGAGGTTAAATGTACGCCATCGGCTTGAATATTAGCCGCAATATTCACATCGCTATTCATGAGCACCTTAGCTTCATAGGTTCGAGCAATAACCAATAATTTTTTCGCAAATACAGTTAAGTCGTGATTATTCAGCTCTTTTTCACGCACTTGAATCAGCCTTAAGCCGCGCTTTAATTGTGTTTCTAGCGCCGCAAAAAAAGCTGTTTCACCCATCTCGCTCAAATTGGTAATCGCATAATTACTGGGCAATTGCAAAGCCGCAGAAATTGGCACATTTGCTGGCAACATGGGCGACACGGTTAAGTTGCTAGGGTGTTGCCAATTAAGCTCTTGAAACTCTAAAGATTGTGGCTCACCTTGCCAAGCTGTTACGCGAAAAAAATGTAGCACAACGGTTTTTTCAGGGTAATCAAAAGTGCGGGTGAGCCAAGGGTAAAGTGTGGTCGCGGTAATGCCAATCTCTTCTTTTAGCTCACGAATCAGCGCGTGTTCTGGGGTTTCACCTGCTTCAATTTTTCCACCTGGAAACTCCCACCAGCCTGCCCAAGGCTTATTTTCAGGGCGTTTGGCGAGCAAAACGAATCCATCAGCACGTTGAATCACGCCAACGGCGGCATGCGTGACTTTAGTCATTTAAACGTAGCCGCCCAGCGTAATCTCGCGCAAATTGATAGGCAATACGGCCACTTCTAGCACCTCTGGTCAGTGAAAATTGCAAAGCCGCAACGCGTGCAGCATCGTCAAAATCCACACCAAAAGTCTTAAGCCAACTAGCGGCAATATCGCAATATTCATCTTGGTCAAACGCGTAAAACGATAGCCATAAACCGAAACGTTCTGACAGCGCAGTTTTTTCTTCAATGGTGTCGTTTGGGCGTATTTCGCCGTTGATATGTTTTGTCGCTTCATTATCTGCCATAAATTCAGGCATTAAATGTTTGCGGTTAGAGGTTGCATACACCAGCACGTTGTCAGATGTATGCGCAATTGAGCCATCTAGCACGACTTTTAGCGCTTTGTAGCCTACATCGTTCGCTTCAAAACTCAGGTCATCACAAAAAATAATGAATTTTTCAGTGCGATTTTTAATCAAGCTCACTATTTCAGCCAAATGAATTAAATCGGCTTTTTCTACTTCAATGAGCCGTAAACCAAGGGGTGAAAATTCCGTTAGTAGTGCTTTAATGAGCGATGATTTGCCTGTGCCACGCGCACCTGTTAGCAACACATTGTTGGCGGTTAATCCCTGTACAAATTGCCGCGTGTTACGCACAATTTCTGCTTTTTGCCGATCTACAAAATGTATATTTTTAAGATCAATAGCATGTGGATTTTCAATAGTAGCTAAACTGCCTTTGCCCTGAATCGTCACCCAACGCCAGGCGGTGGCTTGCCAGTTAATAGCGGTTTGCTGGGCTGGTAAAAGATTTTCGAGCTTGTTAATTAAGCCCTCAGCACGGCTAATTAGGTTTTCTAGCTTATCCATTAAGATCGGTAATCTGCATTGATTTTTACGTAGTCATAGCTAAAATCGCAGGTCCAAATGGTCACATCAGCGCCACCACGGTTGAGCACAACCGTCACTGTAATCTCAGGCTCTTTCATAATCGCCTGACCTTGTTCTTCACGATATGAAACCGCCCTGCCGCCTTTTTCAGCTACCAGCACATCGCCGACCTGTTCATTTCCTAGGTATAACTCAAGATTATTCACATCTAAATCATCAATCCCCGCATAGCCAATGGCCGCCAAAATACGCCCTAAGTTTGGGTCTGATGCAAAAAATGCGGTTTTAATCAATGGTGAGTGCGCAATGGCGTAAGCCACTTTGCGGCACTCTGCGTCATCTTTGCCGCCTTGCACATTCACGGTCATAAATTTAGTTGCGCCCTCGCCATCGCGCACAATTGCTTGCGCTAAATGAATCGCCACCTCAGTCATCGCGTCACGTAAAAGTGCAAAATCACTACTGGTTTCGGTGATTTCTGCGTTACCTGCCATGCCAGTGGCAATCATCACCAAGCTGTCGTTAGTTGAAGTATCGCCATCTACCGTGATGCAATTAAAAGATTTATTGACACCATATTGAATGATATTTTCAAGCGCAGTTCGGCTAATGGCGGCATCGGTAGCGATATAGCCCAGCATGGTCGCCATATTTGGGTGAATCATGCCTGAGCCTTTACTGATGCCCGTAATCGTCACTGTTTTGCCACCAAGCGTAATTTGTTTCGATACGCCTTTGGCCACAATATCCGTTGTCATAATCGCTTCAGCGGCGTTTAACCAATTGTCTGCCTTTAAGTTTTCAATCGCAGCTGGCAAGCCTGCAATCACTTTATCTACTGGCAACTGCTCTAAAATTACGCCTGTTGAAAACGGTAACACTTGAGCTTTATGCACACCCAATAAACCTGCCAACGCTTCACAAGTTTCACTCGCGCGCTGTAAGCCTAATTCGCCAGTGCCGGCATTTGCATTGCCTGTGTTAATCACTAATGCGCGAATATCGCCAGTGGTTAAGTGCTGTTTACACAGCGTAACAGGCGCCGCGCAAAAGCGATTTTGTGTGAAGACGCCAGCTACTTTAGTGTTAGTAGCTAGCGTAATAACCAGCACATCTTTACGGTTTGGCTTTTTAATATGGGCCATGGCAAAGCCTAATTCGACACCGCTAATAGGCAATAGGGACGCGCCCTCTGGGGCAGTATAATTGACGGGCATTTTGAATAATTTCCTGATGATTTAACTGTATTTGGCGTTATTTTAACGCATTTACTGTGGCTATAAGCGCGCATAATTGACTTTAAGCGTCGCTATGTTTTAATAGTTACCATGCACTGATTTTTTGAGGTTCAAATGAATACACCTGTCACGCCACAGCTAAACGAAACCGCCAGCATTGCCGAAATGGGCAACAAGCTAGCGTTCACTAAAAAACTGCAAGCCGTCACCAATAAAATTCATGCCACAAAAAACATTGATGAAATTATTTTAGAAGTGAGCCAAGATATACGCGCGCTGTTTGAGGCTGACCGCATTACGCTGTATATCGCCAGTGACGATAACCAATTTATTAGCTCTAAAGTGAAAACTGGCCTGAATGAATTTAAAGAGCTGAAACTTGCAGTAAGCCCTACCAGCGTAGCGGGTTTTGTAGCGCACCATAAAAATATGGTAAATATTGCAGACGTTTACAACGATGTTGAGCTGCAAAAATTTAGCCCACAAATTGCATTTTTAAAAGAAGTGGATAAAAAAACCGGTTACCGCACCAAGCAAATGCTGGTTTTTGCAATTGTGAATGCAGAAGATAACGATTTAGTTGGCGTGGTACAAGTCATCAACACCTTATCTGGCTTGCCGTTCCCGCATATGATGGAAGAAGGCGCGCCTGAAATTGCTAAAACATTAGCCATTGCGCTCACGCAACGCAAAAATATAGCCACTAATGCCATTAAATCTAAATTTGATGAGCTAGTCACTGAGGGTATGATTTCTGCCGATGAGCTAGAGCTTGCCAAGCGCTCTGCTCGCAAAAAAGGTAAGGATATGGAAGAAATTCTGATTAGCGAATTTCAAGTGAATCCGCTACATATCGGCAAAGCCTTATCACACTATTTCGGCGTGCCGTTTGAGCCTTTTAAGGCGGA
>JANNBX010000065.1:0-3654 GCA_031385945.1 Methylophilaceae bacterium
CAAGAAGATCCTGTTAGGCTTTTACGCGCAATTCGGCTCTCTGCAAAACTTGGTTTAACGATTGAAAAAAGCACTGAAGACCCGATACCAAAGCTCGCGCATTTATTGCAAGACGTGCCAAGTAGCCGCTTGTTTGATGAAATGCTCAAGCTTTTTACCTCTGGCGCTGCGTTAAACTGCATAGAAACCCTGCGTAAATATCACCTGCATCACGGTTTATTGCCACTGCTAGATGTCGTGTTAGAGCAGCCTTTGGGCGAAAAATTTGTAAATTTAGCGCTCAAAAATACCGATGACCGCATTGCCGCTGGCAAATCAACTAACCCGAGCTTTTTATTCGCCTGTTTGTTATGGCATGAGGTTTTAGACGCTTGGGATCACTATCAAGAAGCGGGTGAACATGCTATCCCTGCGTTGCACAATGCCATGAACGAAGTGCTGGATATTCAGGCGGAAAAATTAGCAATACATAACCGCTACACTGCCACCATGAAAGAAATTTGGGTGATGCAACCGCGCTTTTTACAACGTGCGGGCAAGCGCCCCTACGGCTTGCTCACGCATCCGCGCTACCGTGCAGGCTATGACTTTATGTTATTACGCTGTGAATCTGGCGAAATTGATTTGGAAATTGGTGACTGGTGGACGAAATTTGCCCAAAGCGAAACTTTGGTACGCGAAGCCATGCTACTACCTAACACTGAGCCTAAAAAACGTAAACGCAAACCACGCCGCAAAGTAAAAACAGCGCCAGAATACGTTGATGCGCCTATCTCTGATTAAAATCATACAAATTACCGTCATTCCGATGAAAATCGGAATCTAGCGACTTTGATGACACTGGATTCCGTGTCAAGCACGGAATGACCAGGATAAATTTAACATCAGATTATTTAAGAGCGGCTATAAAAGCAATATGAAAAATACTTTCACTAATACCGCATTTGTTGCGCTAGGTAGTAATTTGCAAATGCCTATACGCCAAGTAAATAGCGCATTGCTGGCAATAGAAAACCACCCGAATATTCAGCTAGTTAAGGCATCATCGCTCTACGTGACAGCACCTGTTGGTTACGATAACCAGCCAGATTTCATCAATGCAGTTGCAGAAATTCGCACGGATTTAGCGCCACTCAATTTATTGCATGCCTTGCTCGCGATTGAAAATACCCACGGCCGCGAACGCCCTTTTGCGAACGCACCGCGGGTTTTAGATTGCGACGTATTGCTTTATGATGACGTTATGTTAGAAACAACCGAGCTCACTTTGCCACACCCACGTATGTTGCAGCGCGGGTTTGTGATGATTCCACTGTTTGAGATAGCGCCCGAGCTATTGATTAACGGCATGCCAATAAAAAACCTAATGAGCACTGAGCTGCAAAAAGACATTAAAAAATATGAGTCTGATTAAAAATAGCATTATTGAAAAATTCCCCTATATTGTGATTGAGGGGCCAATCGGTTGTGGCAAAACCACTTTAGCTAAAAAATTGGGCGAGCGTTATCCAGTGAACTTACTACTTGAAAACGCCGAAGCCAACCCGTTTATGACGCGCTTTTATCAAGATGTGCATCGTTACGCCCTGCCCACACAGCTGTTTTTCTTGTTTCAGCGCGTTGAACAAATACGTGATTTAACCCAGCGCGATCTGTTTAATCATGCAGTAATTGCAGATTTCTTTTTAGAAAAAGATCCACTATTTGCGCGGCTTAATTTAGATGATGAAGAGTATGCGCTGTATCGCCAAATTTATCAGCACATGCAGTTAAAGGCCTCAAAGCCTGACTTAGTGATTTACCTGCAAACGCCTGTGGACGCGCTGATTGAGCGTATTGAGCAACGCAATGTGAGCTACGAACAAGAGATTCCACGCGAATATATCACGCGCTTGAGTGATGCTTATAGCGAGTTTTTTCACCAATATGAAGCCTCACCAGTATTGATTGTGAACAACGAAAAATTAAATGTTGCTGCTAACGAAAAATCGCTCGATTTATTGATAGAGCGCATCATGCAAATTCGTGGTCGTCGCGAGTTTTTTAACCCGAATTTAGATTAAGACTGCCGACTCAAACAATGTTTTTAAAATTACAAAAATTGGCTGAAAATCACGAAAAAGTGACCATGCTAACTTGCTATGACGCCACTTTTGCCAAACTCATGGAGTTGGCTGGTGTTGATATTTTACTCGTTGGCGATTCACTCGGCATGGTATTGCAGGGCGCTGAAAACACACTGAATGTGAGCATGCACCACATGACTTACCACACCAAAAGCGTAGCAGCAGGCGCGCCAAACACCTTGATTATGGCGGATATGCCGCTGGGTAGTTATGAGCATGATAACGAAGCGGCTTACAAAAATGCACTTTGGCTGATTAAAAGCGGCGCGCATATTGTGAAATTTGAGGGCGGCGGAAAACGTATAGAAACCGCACGCTATTTGGTTGAGCGCGGCGTGCCTGTCTGCGCGCACTTAGGCTTTACACCGCAATCGGTGAATCAACTCGGCGGCTATAAAATACAAGGTAAAACAGATGAAAGTGCCGCGCAAATTATGGCGGACGCTGTTGCCATGAGTGAAGCAGGTGTGAGTGCGATTGTGTTAGAAATGGTACCTGCAAGCCTTGCTAAGCATATTACAGAAGCTATTAAAGCGCCCACTATCGGTATTGGCGCAGGTGTTGATTGCAGCGGACAAGTGTTAGTGATTCAAGATTTACTCGGCATTTACACAGGTATGGCAGGCAAAAACCCTGCTGAATTTAAATCACCTAGATTTGTGAAAAACTTTTTAAAAGACGCTGGCAGTATTCAAGAGGCAGTAAGCAATTATGTGCAAGCAGTGAAAAATAAAACTTTTCCTGCGCCTGAGCACAGCTACTAAAAAAGCAGTTACTAAAAAATAGTGATTCAATTATGCAAATTATAGATACTGTCGCCGCGCTCCGCTCCGTCTTAAGCCATCAAAATAGAATTGCCTTTGTGCCGACTATGGGCAACTTACATGCAGGGCATATTCAGCTGGTTGGACTAGCTAAAAAACATGCAGACTGCATAGTAGTGAGTATTTTTGTAAACCCATTACAGTTTGGCGCGAATGAAGATTTAGCAAGTTATCCGCGCACCTTAGAAGCCGATTGTGCGAAGCTAAAAGCAGCAGGTGCAAGTATAGTTTTTACGCCAAGCGTTGCTGAGATGTACCCTGATTTTGATGGTGTGAATCTGAATCAAACCATGACAATAGAGCCACCAACTATTGCCAATGTGCTGTGTGGCGCAAGCCGCCCTGGCCACTTTTCAGGTGTGGCAACGGTGGTCATGAAGCTATTTAATATGGTTAAACCCAGTATTGCGGTGTTTGGCCAAAAAGATTTTCAACAGCTATTTATTATTAAACAAATGGTAAAGCAGTTTAATTTAGCCATTGAGATTATTGCCGCCGAAACAGCTCGTGAAGCAGATGGCTTAGCCATGAGCTCACGTAACGGCTATTTAAGCGCTGAAGAGCGTGCGGCTGCGCCCTATTTAAACGCTGTATTACAAAGCATTAAAACTGAAATTACAAACGGCAACCACGATTATGCTAGCCTTGAGCAACAAGCCACAGAAAATCTAACAAAAGCAGGCTGGGCAGTTGATTACGTTAGC
>JANNBX010000070.1:0-1874 GCA_031385945.1 Methylophilaceae bacterium
ATTTTGTTATGCGCTAGCATGCTTTTGCTGCTGATTACGAAATTAGAAAAAATGCGCAGCTCGCCACTTATTGTTTATTGGACTGTGTTGTGGCTAGGATTTTTGTTGATGTCTATCGATGAAATGATTTCATTGCATGAAAGTTTTACATGGCCATTACGGCAGTTGTTGGGTACTCATATCGGTATTTTCTATAACGCGTGGGTGCTAGTAGGTATTCCAGTTGTGGTATTGATAGGTTTATTTTTTTATCGCTTTTTGTTTAGCCTATCTGTTAAAACTAGACGCGTGTTTTTAACTGCTGCAGCAATATATCTAACTGGCTTAATCGGTATAGAAACTATTGGTGGATTCCACGCCAAAACACACGGTGCAAGCGATATAACCTATCTTTCATTAGTAACGATTGAAGAATGCTTAGAAATGCTAGGTATTATTATTTTTAATGGCGGCTTACTAGACTATATTGCTGATAATTTTACTAGCGTTCAGTTGATTTTTAAAAGCACTCAATGATGAATAATAAACGAACACTATCTTATTTATTCGACCATTTGCCATAGCCTTTAAACTGCTGAAACACCTCGCGCATTTCAGCTTCGTTAAGTAATGGTGGATTAGCATCAACCTGCAAAATTCGCCAATACTGCTCACACAGATTTTCCACTTCTACCGTCACCGCCATCGCATCGTCCAAATCGCGCCCTAACGCTATCATGCCGTGATTCGCTAGCAAGCAGGCTTTACGGTCTTGCAAGGCGGCTAGTGCGTTATCTGACAAGGCTTGCGAGCCAAATAAGGCGTAAGGCGCGCAACGAATGGTATCGCCACCTACAACGGCTATCATGTAATGAAATGGTGGAATATCTTTATGTAAGCAAGCCAAAGTAGTGGCAAACATGCTGTGGGTGTGGATAACTGCGTTGATTTCGGGGCGCGAAGATAATGTATTAGGTCTCAAAATATCACGATGAAAGCGCCATTCTGATGAGGGTTTTTTGCCTTTTTCCGCCACTCCGTTAAAATCCACAAATACCATATCGCGCGACGTCATGTAATCAACTTCCATGCCGCTAGGAGTGACTAAAAAACCATCCTCAAAGCGCACGCTGCAATTGCCCGCAGTGCCTTTATTTAGGCCAAGCTCGGTGAGTTTTTGGGTGGTTTTTAATAATTCATTTTGCATACATATCTCCAAATCAATGTCTCCTAAGCCAGTATTTGGCTTACCCTGCAAGCCGCATGGATATTGGCTCCCAGAGCATCTTTATTTGCAATTTTTTAGCGCATTTGGCGAAAACACGCCTTTTTCAGTGATGATGCCAGTCACCAATCTCGCCGGCGTGACGTCAAACGCAGGATTAGCCGCGTTTGATTCTAAAGGCATTACGCGCACATTTTGCACACTGCCATCTACCGCCAAGCCACAAATATAAGCCACTTCATCGCTATCACGTTCTTCAATTTCAATGTCTTTGCCGCTATTTAAAGTCCAATCAATGGTGGGTGTTGGTACTGCAGCATAAAAAGGAATCTGATTGTCATACGCTGCCAGTGCTTTTAAATAAGTGCCAACTTTATTACACACATCACCATTGGCGGTGACGCGGTCTGCGCCTACAATCACCATATCAACCAACCCCTGTTGCATTAAATGGCCGCCAGCGTTGTCTGTAATCACGGTATGCGGCACGCCGTGTTGCGCTAGCTCCCAAGCTGTTAAAAATGCGCCTTGGTTGCGCGGGCGCGTTTCGTCCACCCACACATGCACATTCAAACCCGCATCGTGCGCAGCATAAATCGGCGCCTGTGCAGTGCCAAAATCGACAGTGGCGAGCCAACCCGCGTTGCAATGCGTCAGAATATTGAATGGC
>JANNBX010000071.1:0-36707 GCA_031385945.1 Methylophilaceae bacterium
GTGATGCTTTACCAACAACCAATCCATCAAAGCCTCATAAAGGCTTTCTGGCGCGATGGAATAGCCAAAAACAGGATGATTTGCCCTGACTTGTAACGCTTTTGATACAGGCTCTGGAACTGCAAAATCCATATCGGCCACCCACATCGGCATCACATCATTGGTGCTAAATGTTTGCAGTTTGGCGTCAAATTTAAGTGATTGCGTGCCCTCACGTACAATGATTTGGTCAAAAGATTGGGTTAAAGTTTGAATCAACGCATGCGTTCCCAAAGCGTCACTTCGGAAAGTGTGTGTTGAAATTTGTGCCGTGTTTCGCGAATCACAAAAGGTATCTCAACTGGCGTCTGCATCAGTTTAAAGTGTTGGCCTAGCACTTCTTTTAGCCCATCTAGCGTTGTTACGTTTTCACCATCTTTTTTATAGCCACCTATCCATTCATCGCGCGGCGTATGCTCCTCTAACCAAGTATAGGGCGAGGTAATCATTAGCACACCGCCAATATTTAATCGGTGATGAATGTTACTTAAAAATTGTTTTGGGCTGTAAAGTCGATCAATTAAATTTGCCGCTAGAATAAAATCGTAGCTTGTAAATTGCGCTTTTAGGTTACAGGCATCACCTTGCCAAAACGCTACTTTGTGCGCAACGTCATCTAAATTAAGCTCGCTCAAACTACGCTCTTGATAGCTGACCAAATCACCTTAATTCACCATGGTGTAGCGCAACACACCTTGCTGAGCTAGCTTTAGCGCTAACCCGATAAAACGTGCAGAAAAATCAATGCCAGTCACGTGATCAAAATGTTTAGCTAGCTCAAATGTAGCGCGCCCTGTAGCACAACCTAAATCTAATGCGGTTTTACAGGGCTTCGATTGCAAGTTTTGTATCGCATAATCGCTCAGTGCTTTGGGGAAATTGGGTACGCCGTAATAGGTATCACCGTAATGAAACTCCGCATATTCAGAAAGCTGTTTATCAGATTCGTAATGCGATGCGTTATCTTCGATTGGGGTATCAGTCACAATGGTGCGGAATCCTGCGTGTTGAAAAAAATGTCTTCTAAAAGCGTAACGAGCACTTTTTAAAGCCTCATTACCAGTTGAAATCCATGAACCGCCTTTAATCAAATTATGACGGCCATCAAATGTTGGCGTTGTAAAATCATCGTATAAAGGGTGCACCTTAAAGCCATCAAACGGAAAAATTGGCGTCTCGAGCCATTGCCAAACATTACCAACTACATCATACAAATCACCATGCGCAAACTGATTAACAGGGCAAGATGACGCAAAGTGATCTAAGTGAAGATTTGCATTTTTGCTATTAGCGACACTTTCATCTGACAAACCAGCATGCTCATAAAGACTATACCACTCATGCTCCGTTGGCATACGCACTTGTTTGCCAGTTTGCTCCGATTGCCAATTGCAAAACGCTTTTGCCTCATGATAATTAACCTCTACAGGCCAGCTCCAAGGCATATTCACTTCCTCGGTCATTAGTCTGAGCTTCCAATTATCCGCATTTTTCAACCAAAAACTAGGATGCTCAGCCTTTGTGTATTGCTTCCAAGCCAAGCCTTCTTCTTGCCAATATTGATTATTTTGATAACCGCCTATTTCTACAAAACCTAAAAATTCAGCATTAGAAGTCAGGTACTTTGCCGCCTGAAAAGCAGGGCAATGCGCGTTAAATTGACCGTATTCATTATCCCAACCGTAATAATCGGTTGATTTACTTAATTGAATATCTGCTGCGGGAATATCGACCAAACTATTGACTGGTGCAATCGCGTCCAAAGCTTGGCAAGGCGCCCAATCTGCCAAAGGTTGCACAAAATTTAGCGCATGTTGTCGAATTAATACCGAGCTGGTTTCTAAATGAATACGCTCATGCTCAATACCCATTAAAATAGGCCACCATTTGCTCTCCCAATCAATTGGTAAGCTTAATGGCAGCGTATCAATTAATTCATCAACCACAACGCGCACACTTTCACGATACGCTTTAACCTCTGCAGGCGTTGGCCAGTTATAATTTTTTTCGTTTACATCGTCCCAACCCATTTCATCCACACCAACAGCAAACATAGACTCAAATTGCGGGTTTACACGCTGCGTGATTAAGCCAGCCAAAATCAATTTATTCACAAAGAAAGTATTGGTATGGCCGTAATAAAAAATGAGCGGATGCCTTAAATGAATAGGCTTAACATAATAAGCCTCATTACTGTTTAAGGCTTGAAATAAGCTTTCATACAAATCTGCAGTTTGATGAAAATAAGTGCGAATCTGCTCACGCGTGATTGATGCATTATTACCGTTGATGATGATGCTACGATTTGAAATTTTGTTCATACATATTTTGATTTTGATGAGTAGCTAACTTGGTATTGCCGTTTAAATTGAAAGTGAAATCAATAATAGTTAAGGTTAGCTTTTTGAAATTTATGCATATATAAGCCCTATTTTTAGAAGGGTGATATTGAATTTAGCATAAATTATTTTTGCTTTTTTATGTTTATTAACAGACTTAGCCTGAAAAAAATATTGATAAGGAAGTTAATAAAAACATCAAATAATTTACTAAAATTTTTACAATAATTAATGATCCGTTAATTGGTACTATTGCAAAAATATTAGTTCATTAAAATATGCTAAATAAACCGATTTTTAACTTGAATTTTACAATAATCTAAATCTTGCTAACCCATTTAGTAGCTTTAAATTAGTAGGTCTAGGTATAAATAAATTTTACAGATTGACTCGAGTATTAAAAATAATCAAATTTATTATGAATATAAAACTAGAAACTTAGTTTTCGAAAGAAAATCAGGTGTCATCGTTTTAGAATTAACGAGTAACAGGCAGAACAATCACTTTTATTGAATCGTTACTGCATTTACAAATAAAAAATTTATATGCCACTAAAATTGGTCAAATTCAGTCATTATTTATTAAATTTCTCAGTTGTAGATTGCTGCTTTTCAGTTATAATTCGCCCCGCAACGGAAGGCCAATATTTGTCGTATCGAATTTTCGATACTAATTTTGGAAAATCTAAACCAGTTTCTTAATATTGCTAGATAGTAGATTATTAGGTGATAGCATGGTTAGTCTTTCGTTATCAGCCAAGTTTTAACTGCAAAATTACAGGTTTTACTTTAAGAATTATGTGTTATCCCGTATAATGCGTTACTTAAATTTAGTAGCAAAAAAATGCGCCCATAGCTCAGCTGGATAGAGTACTTGGCTACGAACCAAGGGGTCAGGAGTTCGAATCTCTTTGGGCGCACCAATATAAAATAAAAAGGGTTAGCTTAATTGCTAACCCTTTTTTGTTATCCAAGACTCAACTTAATCTGTATTAACCTCACTATGCTGCAGGCTGTAGGCTTTAATCACTACGCTACTGTAATAGTAATGCTTTAATTAAGTTCTTTTAAAAAATGCGTTACTTAAGTATCTGCTTATTCACTGTTCAAATCACTCAATAGAAATTAAAAAGCTTTGCTAGACGCTTTGCAAATATCGTCTGTTGGTGAATATTATTGGTTTTAAAAATTACTGTGTTTGTATTATTTTGATATGGATTTCATTGATTTACGCTAAAAAACATCATCAAAGATAAGCCAATTTAGCTATAATAAATGTTAATAATTGTAAATTACAGTGATAGTTGTAATGCTGATTAAACTTACTGTTAAGCGGTCATATCAATAGTGTTAGGTGACTTTGTTCATGTAACACTAGCTTTTTAAGTAAGCTAAATATTGAGCCTACCAATGATAAGAAGCAATCATTGAACATAACCACTTTATGGCAGTTTAATAACTGAGGTAATTAAATTGGAAATACCATCTTTACCTAAAAATGAGACTGAGCGATTAGAAACGCTAAAAAAATATAAGATTCTGGATACTACGCCAGAAGAAATATTCGATGACTTTACCGCGATTGCCTCACAAATTTGCGGCACGCCAATTGCGCTTATCACTTTGCTGGATGAAGAGCGCCAATGGTTTAAAAGTAAAGTGGGTATAGACGCCACCGAAACACCGCGCGATATTTCGTTTTGTGGGCATGCAATTTTAGCTAACGATCTGTTTGAAATTCCCGATGCACTAAAAGATATTCGTTTCTCTGATAACCCATTAGTGACTGGCGAAGCTGATGTTCGCTACTATGCAGGCACACCTTTGGTGACATCAAGCGGGCATGCACTGGGTACATTATGTGTACTTGACCATGTGCCACGCCAGCTTACACCTGAGCAACGCTATGCTTTAGACAAGCTGGGTAAGTTGGTGACCTCTCAAATTGAGCATCGCCAAGCTATTTTTGAAGTCTCTTATATGTCGAATATTTTAGAGAGTACCGGCAAGATTGCAAAAGTTGGTGGCTGGGAAATCAATCTAGCAGACATGAAACTTCGCTGGTCTAACGAAATTTATGCAATACATGAGCTTGAGTTTCCGCATTTACCCTCACTAGAAGACGCAATCAATTTTTATAGCCCTGAAGCGCGCCCTATTATTCAATCAGCGGTAAATGCTGCGATTGAAACAGGTGCCGCATGGGATTTAGAGCTACCTTTTGTGACAGCTAAATTCAATAAAATTTGGGTGCGCACCCAAGGTTATGGCGTTATAGAAAATGGAAAAATCGTTAAATTACAAGGTGCTTTTCAGGATATTACTGATCGTAAAAAAGACCAAATTGATATTGCTTGGTTAAATCGCGCATTGCAAATGCTGAGCAAATGTAATGAGCTAGTCATTAAAATGACCGATGAAAAAAGGCTCATCGTTGAGGTTTGCCGTATCGCAGTAGATATTGGTGGCTACCGCATGGCTTGGGTAGGTTATGCCGAACATGACGAATATAAATCGATTGTTCCCAAAGCTTATGCGGGGCATTGTGACCAGTTTTTAGATAATATTAAACTCAGTTGGTCTGAGCATCACGTTAAAGGGCTGGGGCCTGGTGGACGTACCATCCGTTATGGCAAGCCTGTGGTGGTTGAAAACTTAGTGCTGGATAAAACGTATCCTGCACAAGCGGCAGCTGAGGCACAGGGATACAGGTCGCTAGTGAGCTTACCGCTCAAACATAAATCAAATACATTCGGTATTTTAAGTATGTATTCAAGCGAGGTGCGTAGCTTTGCTATTGATGAGGTCAGCTTATTAGAAAATCTAACCGATAATTTAGCCGCTGGCATCATCAATATTCGTAAAGAAAAAGAACGCCAACAGTTACAGTCGGCCATGCTTTCAGTGGCTAACGCGCTTAGCTCAAATGTTCAAGGTGCTTTTTTTGAACAATTACTGGCTAATATGATGCAAGTTTTTGGTGCTGATGCAGGCTATATTTCACAGTTTTTATCGCTTGATCCATGGAAAGCTCGCACAATTGCAGTACAAGTAGATGATAAACAGCTCGATAATTATGAGTATCTGATTCCTGAAACGCTGTCACATAAGCTATTTGTAATGGATGACATCAATATTGTGACTGAGCGTGCAGCACTTGATTATCCTAATATTAGCATGATGAAATATCATCCTTATGAAGCATTTGCTGGGTTGCGCTTGCTTGATTCTGCTAATAAACCTTTAGGTTTGTTGTTTGTGTTCTTTAAAGAACCAATTTTGCAAGCGTCGCAAAAACGTATTGATGCACTACTGAAAGTTTTTGCTACACGCACTGCCAATGAGCTAGAGCGGCTAAAATCAGAAACAGTCATGCGTGAGCAAGCGTCTTTGTTGAATAAAACGCACGACGCTATTGTGGTTAGTGATATAAACCATGTGATTACTTTTTGGAATGCGGGCGCAGAAGCGCTTTATGGTTGGAGTGCAGCTGAGGCGATTGGTAAATCGATTGATGATCTGCTGCAATATGATAAAAAACAGTTTCGCGGGTCTGTCGCTAAGTTAATGAAAACGGGCGAGTGGAGCGGCGAAGTTGTAGAACTCGATAAAAATAATCGTGAGCTTATTATTGAAAGCCATTGGACTTTAGTAAACGATGAGTTTGGCCAACCAAAATCTATTTTTACGATTAATGTTGATATTTCTAGCCGAAAATTAGCCGAAGACGAAATCAGGCAGCTGGCCTTTTATGATCCGCTTACACAGATTCCTAATCGTAGATTGCTGTTAGATCGCCTTGAAAAAGCACTGGGCAATGCGCGTCGTAAAAAGCAATACGGCATACTCATTTTTATTGATATAGATAATTTTAAAACCTTAAATGACACGCTAGGGCATGATAAAGGTGATGTGCTGTTAAAAGACATTGCAGACAAATTAAAGAAATCAGTGAGAGATTGCGACACAGTGGCACGCTTTGGTGGTGATGAGTTTGTCATGATGATAGAAGACTTATCATGCGATTTACAGAAAGCTAAAACAATTGCTAACACGATTGGCCAAAAAGTATTGAAAACGCTTAATTACACCATTGATTTTGAGGGATATTCTCATGCGAGTACGCCCAGTATTGGTGTGACACTGTTCAGCCATGAAACAAAAAATATCACAGAGCTCATTAAGCAAGCTGATACAGCGATGTATCAATCTAAAGCGTTAGGGCGCAATCGATTAACATTTTTTGAGTAATATTTTTTAAAATAAAATACGCGCTAGCTGCTGAATTTAGAGCATGAATTTAAAATTCTACATGTAGAATTTGAATATAAGGCTTAGAGTTGAAACCGAGCAACACTTCCTAAAGCTTTTTTCAGTCAAACTTTTTTTAAAAAAGCAACATCAACGTGTTGCCAAAAAAATCCATTCTGAGTAGGTTTTAGCATTTTTAAAAGTGCTGAACTGTTCACTGAATACGCTCTTTAGTGGCGTTTGCTGTGATTGACTATAAACGCCGATAATTCGACCTTGCTCTTTAACCAAGCCCCAATTGATTGTGTTTGTCATGGGGTCTAGGTAGATTTTTCTCAAATGTTTTTTGGTTGTTGGCAACCTTTTATCATTCAACAACTGATTTAAATTAACTGGATATTGAGTAGCACCGTTGCTCGATTTTGCGTAACTTTCTATAGCGTTAGAAAATTGTTGACCAATAAACAGTAGCTCTTGCTCTTTATCGCGCTTATTTTGCGTGTGCCAAACTTGGCCAACACCCGCTAGAGCAACACCTGAAATACTGATCATCAACAGCAATCCTATGTAGCTAAATCCTTGATTTTTATGCATATTTTTTTATTAATCACCAACTATTATAAAAGCTACCGTCGCTAGCTTTTGCCTCAGAGCCACTATGAATATCAAGCACTGCGCCAAACTCACTGTTATCAGGCGCTGTAATTTGCCATGAATTGCTACTTTCGGTTAGCGGGTCTATGGGTAAACTACGTATATATTTTCGCTCTACTAATTCGTCTAGCGAGTTGGGATAACGACCAATATCACCATGAAATTGGTCTATCGTTTCGCGCATAATACTTAAGTTTTGCCGCAAAGTTGACTCTTTAGCGCGATCAATACTATGAAAATATCTGGGTGTTGCAATACTGAGCATGAGCGCAATAATCGCTAGCACGACGATGAGCTCAATGAGCGTGAAGCCAGATTTCAGCTGTGTTTTGGGCACGTTCATTGAGTTACCAATCTCGATAAAACAATCCGTTAATGGCTTTTTTAGGGCTCATTGAATATACATCATAAATATCTTCGCCTGATTGTGGTGCGTTCCAATCGCTGTCGTAGCTTCGCTTACCCCAAGTTTGTGCGTTAGATAATGTGGTGTCAGCTTGCATGGGGTCACGTGGTATTGCACGTAAAAATTTTAATTTACGCTTATTATTAAGGTCTTTTAAATCAAGCACACCTTCAGCGAGTATCTCTAAACTGGGTGGGTAACCAGACGCATCAAAAGCTTTTTCAATACGACCTTCATCACCAGCTTTTTTATAAGCATCAATCGCGTTCCTTAATGTACGTAAGGCTGTTTTTAGCTCTGCCTCTTGACTGCGTTGTATCGCTAATTGACTCAGTGGTAGCACGGCAGAGGCAAGCAAGGCAATAATGGCAAGCGTTACCATTAGCTCAATTAAGCTAAAGCCTCCCAATTTAGATGGCTGCAATAGCGCTTTTGGTCGCGTAAGTAAAACTTTAGCTAGGTTAAATAAGGTGGTATTCATCGATCAAATTCTATTGCACCTGTTTCAGCAGTATTGGCTTCATTTGTGTTCGTTGGGCTTGCTGATATTGAATTAACACTCATGGGCGCTTGATTACCCGCGTCTGAAGGTGCAGTGGGTCGTGAATCTATTGCGCTTGGCATGGCCGCGTTATTGAGCTCAAGTGAGTTTTGAGTAGCAGAAATATTATTATCATTGAGCGTATTGTCTGTTACTGCGTTATCTGGTGTCAGATTATCTGGTGTTAAATTGTCTGGTGTTAGATTATTAGCAGTTAAATTATCTGGCGTGCTAGCAGCACTTGCGTTACCCATTGAGGCAACGGCTTCAGTACCAGACCAAAATTCCAGCAAATCAGCGCTTGGGCGACGAATATTGTTGATAATATGTGGCGTTATAGCCAACACTATTTCTGTTTTAGTCTTATCGCTACGTTGTGAACCAAATAAGCGACCTATTAAGGGTAAATCACCTAAAGCAGGTATTTTACTCACGTCTTTCCTTTCGCTTTCATTGATAAGCCCAGCTAATATTTGCGTCTCGCCATCTTTTAAACGCAGTAGCGTATTAGCGTTACGTGTACCAATTTGATATACCACAGAGCCAGTATTGGTCAGCGTTTGCTGGCCTAAAGAACTGACCTCCAGCCCCACTTTAATCGATACATATTCATCTAAACTAACCACCGGCTGTACTTCTAATTTGAGCCCCACATCAATATATTGCACAGTTTCAGACACGGTAGCCGCCGTACCAGTTACGTTTGAAGTAATAATCGGCACGCGATCACCAATTTGCACACGCGCTTTTTCTCGATTTTTTACCCTAATTCTTGGGTTAGCGAGTAAATCAATGACGCTTTCATCTTTTTTAAAGTTAAGTGCAGGGTTAGGTGAGAGCAAAATATTATTGCCATTTAAGCTGCGTAGCGCTTCTACCGTTAGTGCCGTTAAATTGCCATCTACACCCAGCATGCCAACGGTGGCTTGATTAGGAAACTGAATACCTAAATTACTGAGCCGACCACGGGTAATTTCTAATACTTCCACTTCTAACATGACCTCAGGTTCAGCCGTATCTTGCAACGTAACTAGCTTTTCGGCCAAGCGTATGTTTTCAGCTGTATCTCGTAATACGAGTAAATTAAGCCGCTCATCCATGTGAATATCGCGTACTTTTAACATTGACCTGAGTAAACTAGCGGTTTGTTTCACATCAGCATTCACTAAATAAAAGCTTTTAATCACCAACTCTTGATAACTTCTAGCTTTTTGTGGTGTATCTGGATAAATGAGTATGGTATTTTCGCTAATGTATTTTTTTTGCAATTGGTTAGAAGCAAAAATAACTGTAAGCGCTTGATCTAGGGTTGTATTTTTTAAATAGACGGTAGTTTTGGCATCTGGCTTAATATCTTTATCCAACACAAAATTGATGCCTGTGTTACGCGAGAGCGCTTCAAAAACCAGCTTAATATTGGCATCTCTAAACTCTAAGTTAATGAGTTTAGTTAAGTTTGAATTAAGTTTAATCGGCTTTTTAGGCAGTGCATTGTCACGATTTTGCATCTCAGCTTTTAGTATTAGCGCTTCTTTTTGCAAGGGGTTTTCAAGCAAAACATTGCGTAATTTAACGTTAGCGTTATCTACTTCACCATTTTCAACATGCTTACGTGCATCTTCAACTAAACGTAAATGACGACGCTCTGTTTCTATCTCTTTGAGTGCATTTCTGGCTTTAACATTCGCCTTATCAACTTGCATCACACGAATGTAATACAGCACGGCCTCGTCCCATTTACCAGCTGCGCGGCTTTGCTCGGCGCTGAGCAATAGTTCACGGGCAGTGTTTTCATGTTGATTGAGTAGCGCTGAACGATAAGCGGGCTGATTAGGATGTGCATCAACAGCGCTTTGAGCAGCAGTTAACTTTTCTTCAGGTGTTTTCGTCGTGATTTGCGTGCGTGCAAAAGGTAGCTCTGCGCAACTTACCAGCAACAAACAGAGGCTGATTGATAAAAATTTAAGACTTTGGTTAACAATAAACAAGCTTATGAATTCCTTTTGATGAATAGTGTTTGCCGAATATTTTCTGGCAAATAGGTAAGCACAATAGCGCTCTCTGAAATAGACTCTAGCCGGTATTGCTGATCAATAAGCTCGCCTTGTGCGACAGTGTAAAGATTGGTTTTACCCATTAAATAAATGACCAAACCACTTTTATCTTGAAATTGACCTAAATAAACAAACGGCAAAACTGGTGGTGGCGGTCGCTCAAAGACTTGGTTTTCAGTCACTTTGGCTACATATTTTGTAGGCGTTACCCATTGCTGGGCTTTGAAAAGATTGACATAGCGCTGGCTTGTTACGCTGGGTAATTGCGTATTTGGCAAGCCATTATTAGGCGCTACTACACTTGAGTTTACTAATTTATTTTGCGGTTGATCTGGTATTGATTGAGCTGGTTTAGATTGATTTTGCTCAGTACTCTTAATTGTAGTGACTGACTCTGCTAATAAATTACTCGTGTCATCTGCTTGTTGCTGATTTTGCCAAAATGTCCACGCACATAACCCTAGTGTGGTTATTAGCAGCATATAAAGCACAGTTGATTTACTGGTAGCCGTGGTAGCCATGATTAAACTCCGCTCGCTACGCGTTGCAAATAAAACACTACGGTTAGTTGCGCTTCAATCGTAGTTTCTGTAATTGATTCACGCTTTAAATCTAGGCTTTTTATACCCAAGTACGGTAGCTCTGTTGTTAGGCGCCCCATTAAAGCGCGCAAATCTTGGTAATGACCTTTTAGCGGTAGACGTATTTCATACTGAATGAAATCTTGGCTATTACGTTGGTCTAGCTTGTATTCACTGGCAATTAGCACTAACTGCTGCTGCTCAATTAAGCGCATGAGTTTGCTCAAGTTCTGCGGTAAATCATGCACACTTGGCACAACTTGAGTGGTTGAAGAGTCGCTGTTATTAACTGAATCCAACACATTACCCGGTTTAAGTGGCTGAGTTTTTGGATAGTGTTGAATGCTAACAAGATGCTGTGCAATTGCTTTTTGATTAGGCAAAATAGCGATCAGGTAAACACATAAAGTCGCCACTAAGCACAATAAGCCTAGCATTCCGCTCCAGCCTAGTGCACGTTGCATGCGCAAAAATTGCATTTTGCTGATAATCATTTCTTGTTTCATCATGCTTTGTGTAATGCTTTTTGCATCATGATTTTTTGCGCCATACTGCACTTAAAACAAAGCTAACAGGCGTGCCTGCTACATCTTGCTGTATTTCATGCTTCATCAAATGGATCTCTTGCAAAGCTTTAGTTTGGTCAAGCGCGGTCATATAAGTAAGTATTGCAGGGTAATCTTTTGCTTCAGCGCGAAGCTGCACAAAGCCTGTTTGCACGTTTGGCTCAATAGATAACAGCGCAATATCTTGTGTAATACTTGACTCTAACTGCCCTAATAATGCATTCCATACCTGTGGTTTAAGGCCATTAAGTGCGAGTTCTACAGCTAACTGATTTGAGTTAGCCGTCACATATTGAGCAGCTTTGTTTGTTTGCGCTGCACTTGCAAGTGCTTTAGCCGCTTGCAAGCTATTGAGTTGCCGTTTAAGCAGACTAGATTCACGCGCTAGTTGTGCCCAAAAAAATAGATTGATTGATAACAGTAAAACACCCAATACCATTAACCCTAAGCCCAACCTGCTTGCTGGCCGCTGTTTAACAAAGTCTAAATAGAGTGGTGGCATACTCATTAGCGCAATCCTGCTTGGCTTGATGACGATTGACTTGATGACGCTTGCACAAGTACAGGGTCAGGCTGAGGTTGCAATAGTGCCTGTGTAGGTTTTAACAGCTGATGGTTGGGTAAAAATGCAGCATTACGCCAATACTCTGATGCATTTTGCTGTGGCGTGACCTGCTGTAGCGGCGACTCTTTTATTCCATTAGCTTTTGCTGCATGCTGTACGTGTAAATTAACCTGCTCTAAAACTAATCCTGCAAGTAACACCTCTCTTTTAATAATTGCTGGCAACTGTTGGACCCAGTTACCTTGATAAGGTAGCGCTGTAAGCCGCAGCCAGCGGCTGTTATCAATCAGCGCGATGGTTAAGTGCGATTGTTCAACTTGCACCAAACAAGCTAATTGCTGGCCTAGTTGTAGCCGCGTTTTGTTAAAAGCATGACTCAGTTGAGATTCAACAGAGCGTAACTGGCAACCGTAGCGCATGCAAATAGCACGTAAATGCTCAATAATCGCTATATCAACGGCACTGGCTACATGGTGAATCGCATCAACTTGTATTTGCCAATCCTCAGCTTTACTGCCATACGTTTCTAAAAAATAATGCTTGGCTAATACATTAAGCTCTTGATTTGATAAACCTTCGCTCAATTGCGGCATAATTAATTGGCGCACAAAGCAATTAGCCAGCACAACATGGCAATGTGCAGATTGCGCAAGTTGTGCATGTTGCGCTAACAACTGGGCTAGTAACGCTAGCGGTTGCGCAATAGGATCAGCTAGGGCTTTGGGCTGCGATGTTGATTGCGTTATCGTTAACGTATTCAAATCGGCCGCAGCGCAATCAAGTGATGCTTGACGCAAAATCTTTTGTGACCAGCGGCTTAACTGCACAAATGAAACACGCTCTGGCGAAACCGTAAAATACAGGTTTTTAGGCAACAAAAGTGACACGATTGATCTCCTCTAGTGTCGTTTCGCCGCGTGCTACTTTTTCTAGTGCGGCGTCGCGTAAAAAGCGTAAGCCTTGCGCACGCGCTTTATTTTTAAGTTGGCTAATTGGCTCGCGCGCTACAATCATTTCGCGTAACTCGTCATTCATTACTAGCAACTCTGCAATGGCCGTACGGCCTTTGTATCCGGTGGCACGACACTGCCCGCAGCCCCTACCCCTTTTAAACTGCATGGTTTGCAGCATGCTGGGGTTAATGTGTGAACGCTCAATTAAATCAGCATCTGGCTGATAAGGCTCTGCGCAATGTGTACAAATAAGACGCACCAAACGCTGAGCGAGTATGCAATTGAGTGCAGACACAAAGCTATAAGTATCTACGCCCATATTGATGAATCGACCAATGACATCAAATACATTGTTTGCATGCACTGTGGTAAAAACTAAGTGCCCTGTGAGTGCAGCTTGCACGGCAATTTGCGCAGTTTCAGCGTCACGAATTTCACCGACCATGATTTTGTCTGGATCATGACGTAAAATTGAGCGTAATCCGCGCGCAAAGGTTAGCCCTTTTTTCTCATTCACAGGAATTTGTAAAACTCCTGATAAGTGGTATTCAACTGGGTCTTCAATCGTGATTATTTTATCTTGACCGTTATTTACTTCAGACAAAGCAGCATAAAGCGAGGTGGTTTTGCCCGAACCAGTAGGCCCTGTTACCAGCACCATGCCATAAGGCTCTTTAACTAGCTGCCTAAATTGCACAATGGTTTTACTATCAATACCAATATGCTCTAAAGTTAAGCTACGCGATTGTTCGGTTAAAGCCTTGCGGTCTAAAATACGCAGCACAGCGTCTTCGCCAAACACACTTGGCATAATTGATACCCTAAAATCAACTTCTCTTTGTTGAATCACTACTTTAAAACGGCCATCTTGCGGAATACGCCGCTCAGCAATATCGAGCTCTGCCACTACTTTAATGCGTGAAATAATTTGCTCTGCGTTTTCTTTGCCGGCGATCGCGTTGATGTGGTTTAGCACGCCGTCAATACGGTACTTAATGGTTAAGCCAAGTGCGCTTGACTCAAGATGAATGTCGCTCGCAGACACTTTTAACGCATCATACAAAGTAGAGTTAACCAGCTTAATGACTGGGCTACTGTCTTCTGCAATACTTTTTAACGATAACTGTGTAGCGCCATCAACTATTGTTTCATCAACTCTGGCTTGCTCAAAAAGCATGCCGTCCATGGCGGTGAGCGTTTCTTCGTAGCGTGATAAATAAGCAGAAATATCAGAGTGGTGAGCTAAATAAAATGTTAGTGGCTGGCCAATATGCTCTTGAATTTTTGCGCTTAAAGCCTCTATAAAAGGGTCGGCAAATACCACGATGATCTCTGCATGCGCGTTTAAGCAAGGAATACATCCCCACTCTGACGCCTGCTGAAATGGCAATATATCAAACGCTGGGCTAAGGTTATGTATTTGCTTAATTGAAATGCTTGGATAATGCAGCGCCTGACCAAGGGCTAGTACAAAATCATCTGCTGATAATTTAAGCTGATCTTGTAACACCTCAATAACGCTACGCCCAGATTCGCGCGCTAACAAGCTAGCGCGATTAAGCTCGGCGGCGCTAATGCAGTCGGCTAGCTGATTATTTGCTGACTGATTATTCTGTATCTCAGCACTATCTTGTTGCATAACATTGTCGCTAGCAGGATAACTGGTGCGAGCGGGCGTCTGGTGAATATATGCAATACTCATTGAATGCTACCTGCCAACTCGAAAATAGGCATATACAGCAATAGCACGACTACACCCACCACTAAGCCAATGAGCAACATCAATAATGGCTCAAATAAACGCGTTGCCCAATCAATGACTCGGGCAATTTCATCATCATAAAATGAAGCCGCACGCTCCATCATTTCGCCCATTTGCCCACTACGCTCACCCACACGCAACATACGCAGCGCCACTGGTGTTGTTAGCTCATGCTGCTCCATTGCGGCTGAAATTGAAATGCCCTGACTAATTTTGTACGCCGCCTGCTGTAAATTGACCTGTAATGCAGGCGAAAGTAAACCCGACACCATGCTTAACGAGGCTGAAATAGTATTACCACCCGTTAATAACATGCCAACTGTTCTATAGAATCGTGCCAACTGATACACTCGAAAATGTTCACCAATTGTTGGGATCTGCCAAATCAGCGCTAACAATTTAAGCTTAATTGCACGTTGCGAAAAAGCGAATAATACAGCCACCACAAGAGCAGACAAGCCAATAGCGACAAATAACCCATGCTGATTAATGACTTGGCCAAACTGCAATAACAGGCGCGATAAAAACGGTAAATCGCCACCCATATCCTCATAAATAAAGGCAAATTTTGGCACTACATAACCCAGCAAAAATAGTGTGACTAAACCACCCACTACAATGAGCATGGCAGGATAAATAGTGGCGGTCACCACTTTCTTCTTAACAGTTTCTAACTGCATTTGATACGCAATAAAACGCTTAAGTGACTCTGCAATACCGCCAGTTTTTTCGCTGGCTTTTAAAGTGGCAACAAAGAGTGTTGGAAAAGCATCGCTAAATTGTTCTAAAGCACTAGATAACGTTTTACCTTCTTTTAGGCGGTCAAGCACACCTTCAAGTACTCGGCGTATTTCAGGCTGTTGCTCTTTTTCGGCTAGCGCTTCAATTGACTCAAATAAATTAAGACCCGCACTTAACAGTGAGAGTAGCTCCTGGCTGAACAAAATGAGTGGGAATCGTTGCGGCTTAAATAAACGTAAATTGGCAAAAACCGACCCTGATAACACAGCAACAGTCTGGGTGGCCGCTACGCTTAAAACCACACAGCCACTCGCTTTTACCTGCGCTAGTGCCGCTTGTTCGTTTTGAGCGATCACGTTAAAACTCTTGAGCTGTTGATTTTGCAGCGCTTTAATCGTAAATTGCATCATCACCAGTTTGTAATATCTGCGTTTTCATCAACGCCGCCTGGCTGACCATCTTTACCTAATGAAAGCATGTCATATTCGCCATGCTCACCAGGACATTTGTAAATATAAGGTGTTTGCCAAGGGTCTGCTGGCACCGCTTTTTTAAGATATGGGCCGCTCCACCTATTTTCGTTGGCTGGCTTAACAAACAGAGCGGCCAAGCCTTGCTCGGTGGTTGGGTAGCGGCCAGTATCTAGCCGATATTGGTCTAAGGCTTTATCTAAAGCGTTAATTTGCGCTTTAGCAGTTTTAACCTCTGATTTGCCAACTTGTGCAAAATATTGCGGGCCAACATAGCCCACCAGCAGACCAATAATCACCATTACTACTAGTAACTCCAGTAAGGTGAAGCCAGTTTGGCTGGTGTTTTCAAGGCTATTTTTAACTTTAAATGGAGCAATCATCAACACATTCTGGCCAGCGGCTTTGCTGACTAATTAGTTAAGAAAACAAAACTATACTGTTTAAATATGACAAATTCATTGCAAAATTGTGACTTACACACTGGCGTCATAAATCTTAAAAAGATTATATTATTCAGCTATTTAAGCAGTATAGATTGAACAAAAATTGTGTATAAACACTGGTTAATGGTGGTGATGGCCTTCAGCATTTTGTATTTTTTTCACAAACGGATCGCTCTCCATATCGCCCAAATCGCTCGCATCAATTGTTGAGTAAGTACTTAATAATGCCGTATTAACCCAATCCCAATGAGTCGGCGTAGTTTGATATAGTTCTTTTAGCACCATGCGCGTTTGTGCACTACCCTCACCTTGCTGAATATAAGCGGGTATTTGCAGGCTTGGCAACCACCAAACAACCGTTTGCTGGCCATTGATTTTGCCTTCTAGTAGTTGAGCTTGCTGACCAAGCACACCTTTTTCACCAGTTTTGTTAAGCTTAGCGATTTGTTTTGTATCAAAAATAGTGGCTAAACGTTGCCAATTCGGTACTTTGTTCAGTGTTTTTAATTCACCATTGGTGTATTCGATAATCTTTTTATCCTGAACAAAGAGTCGACTATGGCTAATATCACCTTGTTGGTCACGCGACCAAATTTCACCTTGCTGGCTGGCCGTGTTAAAAGTGGCAATATTATTCGCCTTACGATCCATCAACCAATCGGTATTTTTTGCAGCATCACCTGTTTTATTTGTATCAACACTTTGCACACCACTTTGCAACTCAAACCGAGCTGAAAAAACAGGCAATAGCGGTTTTTCTGCCTCTGTTGTCGACTTAATAGCTTGTGACATTGGTTTTGAGCTAGCTTGTACATGGTCTGTTTTTTCATGGCTAGCATGATCATGTTGAACGTATTCACCAGCAGCGTGCTTGGTATCACCGTAGTTACTAGCTGCTAGCGTAATTTGTACGGGTAAAAAACAGGCTATTAAACAGCTTATTGCTAACTTTTTAATCATCTTTAGTATCCAAAAATTAAAAGCTGGGGCTTTAAACCCCAGCTTATTTTCAACATTGTCTTATTTAATTAAAACAGAACAACCCAAAACATCTTAATTAAATACGCTTAATATTTACGTGTTATTTCTTGAAACCAAACGCTTCTCTCATCACGTAGTAAATCCAGTTTTGCTCCATAGTGCCTTTAACTAAATGAGCACTTGGGCCACTTGCATAGATGGCAACCTCTTCACCTGCGTGTGTTTCTGAGCCCAATTTAACTGTTGCTTCTTGTAAGAAATTTAATTCTGACGTTTGTGCATCAGTTAATAGTGGGCGTGTATCACGGTAGCCAGGGCCATTTGCATAAGAAAGTGTCGCGTATGGCATGCCATTGCTATCCACTGAATCAACTGGTGCTTCGCCATCCACATTTGGTACATCACGCGCTAAACCCAAAATGTTATTACCGCGATGTGGGTAGCCTGCAATAGTAAATGTATGGCTATGATCAGCTGTTACCAAAATAAGTGTTTCATTTGGGTCTGTCATTTCGTACGCTTTTTTAACTGCTTTTGATAACTCAATCGCCTCTAACAAAGCACGTTGTGCATTACCTGCATGGTGAGCATGGTCAATGCGACCCGCTTCAACATGTAAAAAGTAACCTGATTTGTTTTTGTCTAACATCTTGATTGATTTCTCAGTCATTTCAGTTAAAGAAGGCTCTTTTGGTGAAGTTACTGCAATACGGTCAGCTTCAAACTGCATGTGTGAACGCTCAAATAAACCTAATAAATAGCTCGTGTTTTCTGGTGTTGCTTGATCAAAACCAACTTTATCAAACACAAATTTTGAGTTATTAGCTAATTGATTGCGGCTTGATACCCACTCTTCTGTTAAGTTACGGCCATCACGGCGCACACCTTTAGCAGTTGTGTTTTCTGGGTCAAACACTGAGTTTGGTATAAAGTTACTACGGCCGCCGCCCAAAACTACTTTAAGGCTACGTTTAACATCTGGGTTTACTTCAATCAATTGACGAGCAATATCACTCACTTCACAGCCTGCTGGAATATTAGAATCAGCCTCCCAATCACGTACTGCCGTGTGTGCATAAGTGGCTGCTGGCGTAGCGTGCGTGATACGTGCTGTAGAAACTACACCTGTTGATTTACCTGCGGCGGCTGCTTGCTCTAACAATGTTGTTAATGATTTAGCCGCGATGACATTTTTGCTACATTCACCACGTGGTGTTGTGTGATCAACTGACAACATGCCGTCTCTTGCTTTATAGCCTGTAACCATTGCAGTCATCGTTGGTGCTGAGTCAGATGTTTGCTGATCCCATGAATACGTTTTTGACAAACCTAGGTATGGTAATTTTTCAAAGAAAAGTCTATTTTCTTCACCCGTTTTACCAGCCAACTGACCTTCTAAAATACGCGCAGCTGTTACGGTTGAAACACCCATACCATCGCCCACAAATAAAATGACATTTTTAGCACGGCGATTGTTTTCTTTTAATTTTTTGCTGTAACGAATAAAGTTCTCACCAGCCGTTTTCCAGTCTTGTACGCTCTCAGGGCCTTTAATTACTGGCTCTGCGGCAACCACAACGCCCATCGGCGAGAGTGCGAATGTCACTGCCAATGCGGCAGATACAGCCTTTTTAATTGATTGATTCATGCTATTTCCTTCAAAGTTTAAAGTTTAAAAACAATTGGTTGGTGAACACTGTTGGCCACTTAATCTGAACTTGCGGCTTGCATATTGACGCGCTTAGATGACAAACAAATGAAAAAAACCTAGAAAGTTGTAGGCAAAACATTCACCCGCAAACCATATTGTAACTATTGTGTTTTGTTTCACTTTATTGTCACAAAGCTGGTTTATTTTGATTGTTTTTAGTGCATAGCCCGCTAATAAATCATCAGTTAATTAAGTAAATAACACCTGACCATAAAAGAGGATATCAATGAACAAACGTAAATTATTAAGCCTAGCAGTAGCACTCACCTTTTCAGCCAGTGCTGTGTCTATGAGCTTATTTTCTGTGCAAGCTGTAGCCGCAAATAAATCACTATCGTTTAATAAACAATGGACATATAAACATGTCATTAGTGGTCAAGTGTCTGAAATATCAGCGTTTGACCAAAAAACCAACACGGTTTGGGTGGCAGGCGTTGTGGGTGTTGATGTACTCAATGCTGAAAATGGTCACTTAATTAAACACATTGATTTAACCGCTTATGGCTTTATTAACAGTGTAGCCATACACAACGGTATAGCTGCTTTTGCTCTTGAAGCACCAGTAGATAGACGTGTGCCAGGCAGCGTTGTATTTTTTGATACCAAAACACTGCAGCTAGCTGAAGGTACTCACCAAGTGATTGTAGGCGCACTGCCAGACATGCTTAAATTCACCCAAGATGGCAGCAAATTATTAGTAGCTAACGAAGCTACGCCAAATGCCAAAGCAGATACACCTTACACAACACCTGACCCAGAAGGCACTGTAAGCGTTATTGACATGGCAACTAGAACGGTGATTGCCAATGCAGGCTTTGCTGGTGTGGCAATCACAGGTGAAAATGTGCGCAACAATATTGGTATCGATTTTGAGCCAGAATACATTGCTGTTAATGAAGATGCGACCAAAGCGTTTGTAACATTACAAGAAGCTAATGCTATTGGCGTGCTTGATTTAGCCACTAATCAATTTACAGAGGTCATTGGTTTAGGACTAAAAGACTTTAACTTAAGCGATAACCAAATGGGTAACAGTAACTTTATAGACCCAAGTGATGAGGACCCAAAAGCTTCGCCAGTCATCTCATTGCGCGCTAACTTGGTAAAAGGCTTATATCAGCCAGATAGCGTTGTTGCCTATTCTGTACGCGGCAAAACCTATTTAGTAATGGCGAATGAAGGCGACACTCGCGAAGATGAAACAGATAAAAAACGTGTTAAAGATGTGGCAAGCTTAGCGAGCAGTACAGCAAGCGATTTAAGTCGTTTAAATATATCAACAACTGATTCAACGCCAGGCAATATCGTCACTTTTGGTGGTCGCTCATTTTCGATTCGCGATGAAGCAGGTAGAATTGTTTACGACAGTGGTAACTTGCTAGATGCGCAAGCAATCGCTCGCAACATTTATGATGACAAACGTAGTGATGATAAAGGTGTAGAACCAGAAGGCGTTGCCCTACTCGATATTGGTGGCCGCACTTATGCGTTTGTTGGCCTAGAGCGCACAAAAAAGGCAGCTGTAGCTGTGTTTGATATTACTAATCCTACCCAAGTGAGCTTTATTGATATGTTAGTAACCGAAGGCGATATTTCTCCAGAAGGCTTAAACGCTTATCAATATAAAGGTAATTTTTACTTAACCATTGCTAACGAGGTATCTAACACAACCACACAATACGTGATTGATAAAGTTAAGCTCAAGTAAGTTAAACTTTTGTAAGATATGGCAATTTAAGTGTAGTTAGCTAAAACTAACTAGTCACTAGAACAAATCATTAGGCTTTACAGACACAATTACGTAATCGCTAAACTAAAAAAGGCTGCAATATTTGTAGCCTTTTTTACGTCTTTTTACAGGCTAAATTAAGTGTTTTTACGCATTTAAAATAGCGCTGTAAACCCTCATTATATGAATCGGTTCAATTTGCTACGATCTATTTGAACTCACACGAAAAATTGCGCACTAAGCATCAGTTTAACAATTTGTAACACATCGCTTACAAATTGTTAAACCGCAAGTTTTAAGCAATTATTCAATGGTTTAGTGTTATTTTTTATAATGATAGGGGAAGTATAATGTTTAAGATTTCAGGTTTATCGTTAAAAAGTAAGCTGCTGATGTCATTAGTTGGCCTAACCGCCAGCTCTGCTGCATTAGCTGAGGGGGCTACCGTATTACAATCAAGCGACTTTGTTGGTATTTCATTCTGGTTAATTTCAATGGCATTAGTAGCCTCAACTGCGTTTTTCTTCCTTGAAAGAGATCGCGTTGTTGGTAAATGGAAAACATCACTCACTGTTTCTGGTTTAGTTACGTTAATCGCTGCAGTTCACTACTTTTACATGCGTGATGTATGGGTTGCAACGGCCTCAACACCTACCGTTTACCGCTACATTGACTGGTTAATTACAGTGCCATTGCTAATGATTGAGTTTTACTTAATCTTAGCAGCCATCACTAAAGTGCCAGTAGGAGTGTTTTGGCGTTTAATGATTGGTACATTAGTCATGTTAGTTGGTGGCTACTTAGGTGAAGCTGGCTACATGGGTGTTGTGCCAGGCTTTGTAATTGGTATGTTAGGTTGGGCTTATATCTTGTGGGAAATTTTCGGTGGTGAGGCCAGCAAAATCAGCGCAAACCAAGCACCAGCAAATGTACAAGCAGCATTTAACTTAATGCGTTGGATTGTAACAATTGGTTGGGCAATTTACCCAGTAGGTTACTTCTTCGGTTACCTAACAGGTGGCGACCCAACTGACAGCATGAAAGCATTGAATATTGTTTACAACTTAGCTGACGTGTTGAACAAAATTGCATTTGGTGTAATTATTTGGTCAGTAGCAGTAACTGAAAGCGAAAAGAAATAAAAACGCCTGATTGTTACCTTTAAAAGTGCTTTGCAGCTTTATACTTGTAAAATATGTTGTTAAAAACAAGTATTTGCTGCAAGGTACTTCGGTCTACTAACGATGATTGCGATTAAAAATGTCCACTCAAATACATGCAAAAAAAAATGCTCAACATCAGACTCAAGGTCATACCCACAGTAGCTCTGAAAGTTATGAGCCCAGCTTACACAAAAGCTCGATTAGGTTTTTAGACATCGTCTTAAAACAAGTAGACTGCCTAATTTACAACAGTTTTAATCAACAAAGTTACTCAGCCAACACAAACGAGCATGAGCTTAATCTTTGTGCCGAAGCACTCGATTATCACTTTTTATCACCAGGACAAAAAGTAAGGGCAAAAATTTGCCTAGATGCCTGCATCAAATTTAACATCCACCATGAAGACATGGTTATTTTGGCCGCTGTAGCCGAGCTCTTACATAACGCATCATTAATTCATGACGACATTCAAGATAATGATGAGATTCGCAGAGGCCAAGCTACCGTATGGAAAAAATTTAATCCCAGTATTGCAATTTGCGCTGGTGATTTATTGTTATCAAACGCTTATGGCGTACTTGCTAAATTTAGCCAACCACATTTACTACCGCAACTGATTTTAACCATCAACCAGCAAACAAAATCAGCTATTGAGGGTCAGTCAAAAGACATTGCTTACAAAAATAAGCAAAGCATTACGCTAGAAGAATACGTAGAAATTGCCACTAAAAAGTCTGGCGCATTACTTAGCCTACCTTTAGAGCTTGCACTGATTGCCGCTGAAAAAAACACTAGCCTAGCGCTTGCACAAAAAGCCAGTAACCTATTTGCAGTTGGTTACCAAATTGCTGACGACCTTGAAGATATTATTAAAGATTCTGGTAGCCGTCACGTGAGTAAATCAGTCAATATTACGTTTGTAATGAAAGATTTAGGCTATCAAAGCGTAATTGAAGAAGCAATTAAGCTGTGTGAACAATACCTGGATCAAGCAATTGCAGCCGCACAGCAACTCCCAAATGATTCTGGGTTCATTTTATTGAGCTTAGCTGAAAAATTAAAATATAAAATAAAGTGCTTATAAAACAATGAAACATGCTCTAGTAATAGGTGGTGGTTTTGGGGGCATGGCAGCAGCATTAAGGCTAAGAGCTAAAAACTACCATGTCACCTTAGTTGATAGAGCGCCTATGCTCGGTGGTCGTGGCCAAGTATTTGAGAGAAATGGCTACAAACATGACGCGGGCCCAACGGTAATTACCGCGCCCTTTTTATTAGCGGAGTTGTTTGAGCTCTTTAATGAAAAACTAGCCGACCATATTAAATTGGTGCCGCTTACACCATGGTACCGTTTTTATTTTGCAGATAAAACTACGTTTGATTACGGCGGTACGCTTGATGAAACGCTAGCCGAAATCGCTAAAATTTCACCAAAAGATGTTAATGGATACCGCAGACTGCTGAAACACTCGCAAAATATATTTGATATTGCGTTTGTAAAACTTTCTAGTGTACCGTTTAACCATTTTTTTAAAATGCTCAAGCTCGTCCCACAACTCGTGGCTTTAAAAAGCTACGAAACTGTTTGGAGCATGGTTTGCCGCTACTTAAGCCACGAAAAACTCAGGCAAGCTTTTTCAATTCAACCACTATTGGTGGGCGGTAATCCTTTTTCTACCACGAGTATTTATGGCTTAATCCACTATTTAGAGCGCGCTTACGGGGTGTTTTTTGCAATGGGCGGCACTGGCGCGATTGTGAATGCGTTAGCCGAGCTTATGCAACGAAATACAATTGAAGTACGATTAAACACCACGGTAAAAAAAATTGTGGTTGAAAATCATACTGCCAAAAAAGTGATTTTTGCAGACGGTACAAGCCAAGAAATAGACTTAATTGTTTCAAACGCTGACCCTGCGTATCTATACGAAAATATGATTGACCAAAACGAAGTCGCTATCACTACCAAACTAAAACTAAAAGCTGCGCACTACTCAATGGGGCTATTTGTCGTGTATTTTGGCAGTACAAAACAATATGAAAATGTAGCTCACCATACAATTTGGCTGGGTAAAACATATAAAGAATTACTGCATAATATTTTTGATAAAAAAATACTCTCAGATGATTTTTCACTGTACTTACACCGTCCCACCGCAACAGATAAAAGCTTTGCGCCTGAGGGCTGCGATAGCTTTTACGTGCTTTGTCCAGTACCTAATTTGCAAGGTAATGTTGATTGGCAAGTTGAAGGAGAACACCTCAAGAATAGAATCATTGAGGCGCTTGACCAGACCATTTTGCCAAACCTAAAACAACATATTGTTGAAGATTTTTATATGAGTCCAACTGACTTTAAAGAAAACTATTTAAGTAATTATGGTGCTGGTTTTTCAATTGCACCTATATTTAGGCAGTCAGCATGGTTTAGGTTTCACAATCAATCTGAAAAAATTAAAAATCTGTATGTAGTCGGTGCTGGTACGCACCCAGGTGCTGGCTTGCCGGGTGTGTTATGCTCAGCAAAGGTGGTTGACAGTTTATTGCCAAACGCGAGTGAGTATTGAATCAAATGAGCACATAAAATGACTAACCAATCTAGCTATTTACCCAGCGCAGAATACACCAAAGCTTCAAATGAAGTTTTGTTTAATCAGGGTAAAACTTTTTATTGGGCAAAATTCTTTTTAAGTAAACAAGCCGCACACAAAGCTACGCGTTTGTATCGATTTTGTCGCTATATTGATGATTTAGCAGATGAAGCCGAAGACCAAGAGCAGGCACTGATTGATTTAAACCTGATTAAAGCCGAGTTAATAAGTGGCGATTCTGCCGATGCGATTGTGCTAGATGCAATCAATTTATTTAAAGAATGCACGATTCCAGTGGCTGTACCAATCGCGCTCATTGATGGCGTGCTGGCTGATTTAACGCTGCCAACTCAAGAACCAGTTCGCCTAAAAACTGAAGCCGCTTTATTAGAATATTGTTATCAAGTCGCAGGCACGGTGGGTATTATGATGTGCAAAGTACTTAATGTGCATGACCCAAATGCGCTGTATCACGCGATTGATTTAGGCGTTGGTATGCAGCTTACCAATATCTGCAGAGATGTACATGCAGATGCATTACTAAACCGTGTGTATTTACCGCAATCACTGTTGGGTTTAACAATAGCCCAGCTTGAAACAGTCATTACATCAAACAATAAGCCATTGTTTAACGCTGATCACCGCGAAAAGGTCATACAAACAATCACAACTCTACTCAAACAAGCCAATGATTATTATGCTAGTGCTTATGCTGGCTTAGCTTATTTACCGTTTCGCTCACGCGTTAGTATTTTGATTGCAGCTAAGTTATATCAGCACATTGGCGTTGAAATTGAGCGGCAACAATTTATCAATATGCATAAAAAAGTATACGTACCTATGCCAACCAAGCTTATGCTAACGATTAGCGCATGCACTAAAGCTATTTTTGATGCGCAGTTTTGGCGCTACCACACAACGCATAACGCTAAGCTACATAGGTTAATGACTAGGCTGCCATTTTGTCATGCATAAATATTGGCTGGTTTTAAATATGGCTGTTTTTAAGCGAATTGTATTTAGCTAATGATAGAACCAGACTTTCTAGAACCAGACTTTGTAGAACTAAATCTTGTGAAACTAGCTGTTACAAGCCACTATGTTGAATAACCATTACGACTTAGTCATTTTAGGTGGTGGTTGCGCAGGTCTTAGTTTGGCTATGCGCTTGGCTATGCAGGGAGAAAACGCCCCATCAACACTCATCATTGAAAAAAGAACGCATTACTTAAACGACAGAACTTGGTGCTTTTGGGATGAAGGAAACCCCGAATTGCGCGACTGGGTAGATTACGCTTGGCCGAGTTTTGAAGTGAAAAAAGGCAGCCGGCAACTCACTCGCGATTGCGCTCAACACCCTTATTTAATGCTGAGCGCTACTACCTTTTATGCAAAGTCATTAGCAAAAATAGCGTTAAACCCTGAGCGGGTAACATTGTTAAATAATCAAAGCGTACAAAATGTAGTTGAATTAGCTAATCACTCATGGCAAATAACGACTGAAAACGCCATTTATACCGCGACCAATGTGGTGGATACACGTCCAAATGGCACTACAGGTCAAAAAATCTCTGATGATAATGCTACCTTATGGCAATCGTTTATTGGCTATGAAGTTGAAACAAATGTGGATATATTTAACCCGGATCAATTAACTTTAATGGATTTTGATACCGCGTTTAGCTATGGCTTAGGCTTTGTGTATGTATTACCCACTTCGGCGCGACACGCGCTAATTGAGTACACCGTTTTTTCTGCAAACGCGCTAACGGCCGACAATTTAAAAGCCTATATTAAGCCTGCGCTATCAAAATATTTACCAGAAATAGCTTATAAAATAACTAGAACAGAATTTGGTCAGCTACCAATGGGTAATCAAAAAGTATTATCATCAAATAAGGCCAATTATATTTATGCTGGACTTTTTGCAGGAGCCGCCAGACCAAGCTCAGGTTATGCGTTTCAGCGTATTCAGCGCTGGGCCACACAATGTAGTACGAGTTTGACGCGTAAAAAAATACTCAGCGCACCAGAAAAAGATGGATTGTTATTAGCCACGATGGATGGTATTTTTTTGCATGTACTTAAATCAAACCCAAAAATATCTGTATCGTTGTTTTTCAAGTTTTTCTCAACATGTAAAACTAAAACCGTTATTCGTTTTTTAAGTGATCATGCAAGCTTAATAGATTGTCTCACTGTGATTGCCGCAATGCCTAAGCTACCATTTTTAAGATCGCTGCCTGTTTATTTGCTTAAGCAAATATTGAATCGCAATTAAAAACGACTCATTCAATAACATGACCAAATATTTAACATGGCAAAGCTTATTGTTTACGGTAATTACTGTAATCACTATTTGCTTCACTTTTTTAAAGCCTAATCAAAGTTATCTAGTGGGTGTACTGCCACTGATCTTAGTCATTACATTGTTTGGTGTGCCACATGGCGCGCTAGATACTTTGTTTGCTAAAAATGCTTTTTCACTCATGAGTATTCAACAGTGGGCTAGTTTTGTGGGGATTTATTTGCTTATATCAGCGTGTGTTATTGCGCTTTGGTGGTTGCTGCCTACACTGTTTTTAGTTATTTTTTTGCTGTTTTCAGCGCACCATTTTGCGGATGATTTAGGTCTAAAAGAAATAAGAATGCTACGGTTTTTATATGGCGCTAATATTATTTTACTACCCAGTATTTTTTACTCGAGCCATTTAACAAAGTTATATGGCTACTTAATTGACAGTGCGTATTTAGCCAGTTTAGTAAGCTTATTCAATGTGTTAGCATATGTTTGCGGGCTAATAACTGTTTTTTTATTGGTTAATCTTTCGCGCAAAGTAGATAGTCAGCAATTGCTAGATATGCTGTGCGTAAGCTTGCTCATGCTGCTAGTGCAACCATTATTAGCGTTTACAATTTACTTTTGCTTTATGCACAGTGCACGCCATTTAATTCGCGCTAAATTCTTCTTTGCTGACGATTCAAGCGCAACATTTTTAGTGATGTTGATAGTGCCTACTTTAGTCGTGATTATTTTTTGTGGCGTAGTTTTCAGCTTAATGCCAACACAAAAATTAGATGAAAACCTCGTTAAAATTACTTTTGCAGGCCTTGCCGCATTGACTTTTCCACACGCATTTTTGCTCAATAAAATTGGCTTTTTGAAACGGCTTAACGTTTAAAACTACATGATTTGTATGCTTTAGGCCTTATGCCTGAGACTTTAGGTTTAGCGATCAATACATTGAGTGGTTTAATTAGCTAGTTAAAACCAAACGTGTAGAGTGCATCAACTGCGCTTTCTGTACCTGTTTCAGCTTGAATAGACCAGCGCGGCGTTAAGTTTAAAGTGAGCCGTGCAACGTCTAATAAGCCACTAATACTTTTTACGTAGCTTAAATAAAGCTGTGATGTTAGACGCTTACCAAAAGTGAGCGATGCGGTTTCGGCATCTGCGCCTGCAAAACTGAGCTCATCTAAGCCGGCAGCGCGTGCAATTTGCGTTTGCAGTGGCACAGATTCACCCTGCGAAAAGAGCGCACCAGCCGCTAAAGAGAGTAATGAAAAATCCGCTTTGCCAGCCTTATCTGTGCCGTGCCCTAGCATTAACCATGAGAGCTTTTCAGTATCTGTTACGTTTGGCACGGATACCAGCTTGATCACTGGCGCAATAGCGCTACCTGTAATTTCAACTCCTGCATTGACTGCCTGCGCATCTGTGACGATTGTTTCTGTAGTGTTTACCGTACTAGTATCAGTGGCAATGCTATTTGACTCACTATTACGCATGGCGCGAATATTCAGGCTAGGGTTGTCCACTGGGCCATTAAAGTTAAGATTACCACGTTCAATATTAAGTACTTGGCCGTAAGCCATAAATGTACCTTTTTTAACGCGAATTGCACCTGTACTGTGTGGATGATATTGCGTGAGGCCCACCAGCGTAATATCGCCGACGAGTTGCGCATTTAAACCACGGCCACGCAAGGTAAAATCATCGCCTAAATCAATGCGTAAACTATTTAATAGCACTTGCATACTAGGCGTGGCTGTTTCATCATTTTTGCCCAATATCACCACATCATCACTTAAGCTTGGTGCATCTTCACTGGGTAGCTCAACATTACCTTTTACAACTTTAAAATCGCCTGAAATTGTTAGCAGGCCATCTGTGAGTGTGGTTTTACCTGCACCATCTAAAGTAAGCAGCCTATCTGTGCCAGCAATCGCGGTAAAGTTTTTAGCTAGCCAATCTAAGCTGATATAAGGTTTATTTTTCTCCAAGCGCATGACACCGCTGGTGTTAATGCTGCCCGCACCGCCGCGCCAAGTGCCTTGGGTAATTAACAACTGGTCATTTTCAAAATTAGCCGTTAAGGTGCCATCGGTTAATAAAACACTTTGAGATGGCATACTTAACTGCAAGTTTTTAGCCGTTAAATTTCCCAGTAAATTAGGCGCGACAACTGTGCCATTTGCGCTTAAATTCATGGTTAATTCGCCATCAAAACTATTATCTAAACCTGCTATTGGCAAAAAAGCCAAGGTTTTTAGTTGCGCATTGCCCTTCATCGTTAACGGCGCATTCGATAGCAACGCAAAGCCAGCTGGCGTTTTAGTGAATGAAGTATTGGCTTGTAAATCAATATTGCCTAATTGCTGGCCTGCAATCAGTAAATTCAGCACTGCATTATTTTGCACAATATCAATCGCTACTTTTACTTCTCCCAAACCCAGTGGCTTGATATTGCCATTCGCATTAATCACCTCGAAATCGCCTGATTCGCGCTGTAAGTTAATGCGGCCATTGAGCGTATCACTACTAATAATATTCCATGCACCAGAAAAAACAGGGTTGCCTTGCAGCTTGGGCGGTAGTGTAAATATGCTTGGCGGAATATCCGCTAGGCCGACATTTTGCAATGTGCCTTGAGTGGTCAAGCCATCTTTGCCAACTTGCAACATGGTGATTTCTGCGCGACCTTTAACAAATTGCAAAATGGCATTTTCGAGGGTTAATTCACCTAAATTGGCAGTTAACTTAGCTGGCGTTTGCAAGGTAATTTGCTTTTCAGCTTTAATATTTGCATTGTTTTTGTAACTTAAAGTTTGTAAAAAGCCTTGCCATTGGTCTGCTAATAAACCGCCTTTAAGCTGGCTTTCTAAATAGAGCGCTTTGCCTGTGGCGTTAATATTGAGCGTATGCTGAGCGCGCGTGCCTTGCAAGCCAAGCGACACTTGTAAAGGTGCATTCTTGGCTAGTTGAAAACTAGTTGCTTTAAATGTGGCATCAAACTGACCTTGCTCACCAGCCAATAAACTTGCCTGCCCTGTAAGCTTTTCGATTTTTATTTGACCAGGCAAATGTAGCTTTTCAGCCGCCAAACTCAATTGAACGGCTAAGTTTTCAAGGCTACCTTTTAGCGTGCTTTTAACCTGCAACTGCCCTGCAAATTGCTCACCAAAATCACTTAAATTGGGCATTTCAGCCTGCCAATCTAATTGGCTATCAGGCGCGCCCAAGCTGCCGCTAGCCTGAATGTTGTTGGTGTTTATATTGGCTTGAAAAGCAATATTGTTGATCACTTTAGTGTCAATATTGATGTCGCCATGCAAACTGATACGTCCAACAGGCTGGCTGGCGCTGTTGCTTGTAGCAATTAAGAAACGGTTATCTTGTTTATGAATGACCGATTGCATATCAAAACCTAATACTTTTAAATCACCCGATAATTGGCTTGCAATCTCGTGATTAGCATGTTTAAGCATCACTTTGCCTGTAAGTGGGTATGGGTAAATTGAGGCCATATTGAGTGCAATTTCAGCACTACCAACAGGCGTATCTGCCGACAAGCGATTGATTTTAATGGTTTTATTATCTGCTTCTAATTCAAGTTGCACATTGGTGACTACCTGCTTGCCACTGGCTGTTTCAAGCACAATTTCAGCGATTTCAGCTTGTTGAATTGTTAGCGGAAAAGGCAGCGTAATGCGCTCTGGCAAACCACTGGCATTGGTTTTTTTGGCCGATTCGTGCATGACAATATGCAAGCGTTTAGCATGTAAACTTTCTACCACCAGTTTGCCACTACCTGATAAATACCAGCGAGAGTTGAGATTTTCTAAGGTTAAATGCACGTTTTCAACGTCGTACTCAAGCTTGTCTAGTTTAGAGTTAGCGCTGATGGTGATTTCTGCATAAGCCATGGTGATGCTGACAGCACAGGCAAACAAAAATAAGCCTAATAAAAAATAAGCGCGGCTAAGCGGCGCAGTAAAAATTGGGCGTAATAAGAAATAGCGACGCATTAAAACGCAACCCCTAAATTAAAATGTACGCGGTATTCATCCACCGCCTCACCGTAGGCAATATCTGCACCAATAGCGCCAATTGGGCTTTTCCAGCGCGCACCTAGGCCGTAGCCGTAAACAGGTTTTAATTCAGTCAAGGTATTAGCCGCATTACCAAAATCAACAAATGCTGCCGCCCCCCATTGCTCAGTGAGCCACTGAATCACTTCCACACTACCTGTTGCTAAATAGCGTGCGCCAACGGTTGCGTCATTCTCAGCGACACCTAAACTCTGATAGCCATAACCACGCACTGATTGATCTCCTCCCGCGCGGAATAAAAATGCTTCTGGTGCGCTATTTTTACCACTCACTGCGCCAATTTCTGCGCGGGCAATTAACTGGGTTTTAGTGGTAATGGGGTAATAACCTTGCGCTTTAACGTAACTTTGCACAAAGCGTCCACTGGACAATTGCTCAATAGGCGCCACAGCAAATTGCGCGTTAAATAAATAGCCCAATGTTGGGTTACGGTCGTTATCGGTGCGGCGTAGCGTAATGCCGTATGAAACGGTTGCCACGCGCTTGGTTTCAGTTGGCACGCCATCTACTTGACGCTGTTCAACTAAGTAGTTTGTACCTACGGTTTGCTCACGCTTACGTGGCCCCCAACTACGGTTCACGCCAAATTGGCTAGCCGTAGTGGTTTGGCCCTCAATCACTTCGCGGTTGACATTAGCGCTCAAACTATCGCGATAGCCGCTACTTTTGGTTGGCAGACGAATCAAGCCATTGAGCACCTGCTCTTTTTGCGCCACTTTTAAGCTGCTGGTTAACTGCCAGCCACGATCAAATAAATTCAGTTCGCTGTAACTTAATTGCGCACGTGCTAATGTATTTGTACTGTAACCAGCGCCAATACCAAGTTTGGCAGATTGGCCCTCAGTTACCACCACTTTAATAGGCACAATATCTCCTACGACATCTGTCGTATTTGCGGTCACTTCTACGCCACGAAAATAGCCGCTCTCCTCTAATCTAGCTTGAAAAGCTTGCAGCCTTGCGTGGCTATATTCTGTGCCTGGCTTAATATAATTTAGATTTTTTATAATACTGGCAGGATACCGTTTTAAGCCCTCAATTTGCAGCTCACCAAATTTAAAAATCGTGCCACTATCTACTTCGACTAATAACGTCACGGCTTTGGTTTCTGGGTTTACTTGGGCTTTGCTACTGGTAATATTGGCATTAGGATAACGCTGCACCAGCATGGCAATGAGCAATTGCCGCTTAGCTTTTGTCCAATCTTCTTGTCGAAAAGGCATGCCTGTTTTAAGTAGCCAAGCCTGGTTAAACTTCTCGATTTCGGCGTTAGTGGTGGCTTGCCCAAGTATGCTGCCACTAAACTGTAAATCAACCGATTGAATCAATGATGGCTCACCGATATCTACTAAAAACTGTGCATGTGAAGTACCGTTTAGTACTTCAATAGAAGGGGTAATCGTGGCTGAAAAATAACCCTCTGTCGCTAACAAATCTTCAATAGCCGTTGGCGTTGTGCGGTAAACGCGTAGCCATTCAGCGGGGGTAGCGCGCGGATTATCGCGTAATTTTATAATTTCAAGATGTTGTTTGAGTAGCGCGTCAACAGGTGCAGGCAAGGCAGTTGGCGCTGTAATATCGACTACATAATCTGCCGCAGACGCAGGTAGCACACACCATAGAAATGGCGTAATGAATAACAGTTTACGTAAAAATATATGCATGAAATAGATAGATAGCCAATTTCATAAATAACGCTGTACCAGCGGCGGTTGATATCTAGTCGGAGTTATATTCAAGAGAGGTTATTTATATCACTAAAACTGATATGTATTTTATTGTGCTTACTCACGCTTCTTCAAGTACTTGTAAAAAGTCATCACCATAACGAGTTAATTTAGCCTGCCCCACACCAGTAATTCTACCCATTTCTGTTAGATTGCTTGGTTTATTATTTAAGATTTCTATCAGTGTAGCATCATGAAATATCACATAAGGCGGCACACCTTGTTCACGCGCTAACTCAAGTCTTTTGGCTTTCAGCGCATGCCAAAGTGGGTCGTCATTTAAGCCCTCATACGCCTCTTTAGCGCGGCTACCACGTTCGGCTTTGGTTGATTTTGATTTTTCTTTAACGACTTCTACATCGCGGCGCAGCCAAACAGTCGTTTCGTTTTTTAATACTGGCCGCGCTGACTCAGTCAGCTTTAAACCACCATACGCTTCAATATCCGTTTCAAGTAGCCCACTAGCCACTAACTGCCTAAAGATACTGCTCCATTGCTGCTGCGATACGCCTTTACCAATACCAAACGTGCTGAGTTTATCATGGTTAAATTGGCCAACTTTCGGTGTAACTTTACCCAATAGCACATCAATTAAATGCACCACACCAAAACGCTGACCTGTACGGTAAACCGTTGACAGCGCCATTTGAGCCGCTTGTGTTGCATCCCAAGTATCCACAGGTTCTAAACAGTTATCACATTGGCCACAGTCACCTGCGTGGTTTTCACCAAAATAGCGCAGAATCGTTTGATGGCGGCAATTGGTCGATTCGCAAAAACCCAATAGTGCATCTAACTTTTGTCGCTCAACCATTTTGCGTGCTTCGGGGGCGTCTGAGCCATCAAGCATTTGCCGCATGCTCACCACGTCGCCCACGCCATACGTCATCCATGCGTTTGCTGGTAAGCCGTCTCGCCCTGCACGGCCGGTTTCTTGGTAGTAGCCTTCCATACTTTTGGGCAAATCTAAATGCGCAACAAAACGTACATTAGGCTTATCGATACCCATACCAAACGCGACAGTTGCCACAATAATCACGCCCTCTTCACTCAAAAATCGGCGTTGATTTTTATTGCGAATATCAGCATCCAACCCTGCATGATAGGGCAGCGCATCCCAACCACGGCCTTTTAACCACTCAGCCGTTTCTTCTACTTTTTTGCGTGATAAACAATAAATAATGCCCGCGTCGTTGGCGTGTTCAGCCTCTAAAAAAGCTTCTAGCTGCTCGCGCGCTTTATGCTTTTGTGTCACGCGGTAGCGAATATTAGGCCGGTCAAAGCTAGATACAAATTGCCGCGCATTTTCTAATTGCAAACGCTCAACTATCTCAGCTCTAGTTGGCGCGTCAGCCGTTGCAGTGAGCGCAATACGTGGCACATTGGGGTAGCGCTCATGCAATACGGTTAGGCGGCGGTATTCAGGCCTAAAGTTATGCCCCCACTCAGATACGCAATGTGCTTCATCAATGGCGAATAAAGCAATGCCAATATGCTGTTCAATCTCATCTAGTTGCGCTAAAAAGCTACCGGTCATTAGGCGCTCAGGCGCTACATAGAGAATTTGCAATTCACCGCGCATCAGTTGATTGCTGATTGCACGCGCAGTGTCAGCATCTAAGCTTGAGTTCAAAAACTCGGCTTTTACGCCAAGTTGCTTAAGGGTATCTACCTGATTTTGCATGAGCGCAATGAGCGGCGAAATAATCACCGCCACACCATCACGCAACAAAGCTGGTAACTGGTAACAGAGTGATTTGCCGCCACCTGTAGGCATCAATACCAGCGCATCACCGCCCGCTAATACATGCTCTACAACCGCTTGTTGATCACCACGAAAACTTGTGTAGCCGAAAACATCGTTCAGACTTTTTAGTGCATTTGATTGAGCAGGTGCATTTGATTGAGACTGCGCAGCATTAACATACGCCTGTTGTGCTGCAGCTATAAGGGACATCATTAACCTAAAATCACCAAACCCCACACCAGCGCCATGTTGGTTAAGCTGAGCAATACTGCCGCACTACCAATATCTTTAGCGCGCGCTGCTAAATGGTGAAAATCAATTGAAATATAATCAACAGTGGCTTCAATGGCTGAATTTAACAATTCAACAATTAATACTAAAACAACGCTACCCGCCAACAACGCGCGCTCTATGCCGGTGTTACCTAGGTAAATAGCTAATGGCAATAAAATAATTGCCATTAACACTTCTTGGCGAAACGCGTCTTCATGTTTGTAGGCTGATTTAAAACCTTGCAGCGAATAACCAAACGCGTTGATTAAACGCTTAATACCTGTTTTACCTTTGAATGGGCTTTCCAATTTTTTTCCTTTAATGGCTTTATTTGCTAATTGCTAATTTCTTTGACTACTTCTACCAAACGTTTCGCGGTAGATTCTACCAGTGTTGCGTCTATTCCCTCTACCATCACGCGGATTTTAGGTTCAGTGCCTGACGCACGCAATAACACACGGCCTTTACCGCTTAATGTGGCCTCTGCGTGCTGAATTGCCGTGTTCAAGACGCTATTTGACTTAATATCTATTTTCTCTTTAACCACAACATTTAACAAAACCTGCGGATAAAGCGGTATCTCTTTTTTGTAATCGGTGAGTGATTTTTGTTCTGAAATACACGCCATCAGCACTTGCAAAGCAGCAATAATCGCATCACCCGAAGTGTGTAAATTCATTGTTAAAATATGCCCAGAATTCTCACCACCTAGCTGCCAGTTATTCTTTTTGAGTAGCTCAAGCACATAACGGTCGCCAACATTAGCGCGCTCAAAGGGTATGTTTAAACTCGCCAATTTATGTTCTAGCGCTAAATTAGTCATCAGCGTACCCACTACGCCACCATTGAGTGTGCCCTGTTTTCGGCTATGTTGCGCGATGATATAAAGCAGTTGGTCACCATCTAATAATTCGCCATGACTATCCACCATAATGAGTCGGTCGCCATCACCATCAAAGGCAATGCCGCAGTCAGCTTTATGTTCTAATACCGCTTTTTGCAAAGCTTGTGGGTGCGTTGAGCCCACGTCTTTATTGATATTTAAGCCGTCTGGTTTATTGCCAATGCTAATCACTTCAGCACCCAGCTCATGAAACACAGGAGGAGCCACATGGTAAGTAGCGCCATGCGCACAATCGAGTACGATTTTTAAGCCACGCAAATCCAATTGGTTTGGAAAGGTGCTTTTGCAAAACTCAATATAGCGGCCTGGCGCGTCGGAAATTCGACGGGCTTTACCCAGCTTATCTGAAGGCATGCACACAAAAGGCTGGTCTAATTCGGCCTCAATCGCCGCTTCAATCGCATCATCTAACTTTAGACCTAAGCTTGAAAAAAACTTAATGCCGTTATCTTCAAAAGGGTTGTGTGAAGCAGTAATTACAACGCCTGCCTGCGCACGAAGTGCTCGTGTTAAGTAAGCAATAGCCGGCGTTGGCATAGGCCCTGTGAGTAATGTATCCACGCCTGCGCTCGTTAGGCCGGCTTCAAGCGCTGCTTCTAGCATATAGCCTGAAATACGCGTATCTTTGCCAATTAGTACGGCGGGATGTGCGCCCTTTGCAAGATTACTATTCACAGAAGTGAGTACTTTACCTGCGGCATAACCTAAACGCATCAAAAAATCTGGAGTAATGGGGTGTTCGCCTACCTTGCCGCGAATGCCATCAGTACCAAAGTATTTTTTACTCATTATGTATCCTACTTTATTTTAATTTTTAGAGCCTCTGATTAACAGCGCTTTATTTATTGAATAGCTGTCACAACTTTAAGCGCATCTACGGTCGCTTTCACATCGTGTACACGTACTATTTTAGCGCCTTTCATAGCTGAAATGACTGAGGCCGCAATGCTTGCATATAAGCGCTGCCCTTCATCGGCACCAGTAATAGAACCAAGTACAGATTTACGTGATAATCCAACGAGTAAAGGCAAGCCGATTGTATCCAACGCATCCAAATGTTGAATGAGTGCAATATTATGCGCGCGTGTTTTGCCAAAACCAAAACCGGGATCTAACAAAAT
>JANNBX010000078.1:0-22202 GCA_031385945.1 Methylophilaceae bacterium
TTGATGACGCAGATGCGGTACGCACTTTTGCCGTGGCCTATTTGCGCCATGAGCAAGATTTAGATTTAAAAGCGTTTCAAATCAAGTTTGATGTATCTTCAACCTTGCCAGAGCTGTATAAAGCACTCTCAAGTGAAAACACATCAAACTTGATTTGAAACGCTTTTAAATCTAAATCTTGCTCATGGCGCAAATAGGCCACGGCAAAAGTGCGTACCGCATCTGCGTCATCAACATTACCGTTAGCAGTTACTTGAATATCATCAGCGGTGACCGTAAGGTTACTCAAAAATGCATCGGCAATATCCTTAATGTAATCACCGCGATACCCATTTTCAGGGAAGCTAGCATCATCTGTGCTCAAGCCTTTGGCACGTGCCTGTACTGAAATGGTTAGGTTATCAATCTGCGCGCCAGCATCATTATAGTAAAACTCGCGCGTTACATCCCAACCAGTAGCGTCTAATAAACGCGCCAAGCAATCACCCACCGCGGCACCACGGCCATGACCCACATGCAATGGGCCTGTTGGGTTGGCTGATACAAATTCAACTTGTGCTTTTTTATGCTGACCAATATTACTTTTACCGTAACAATCACGCTCAGCTTGTATGGTTTTAATAACCGCTTGTTTAGCCGTTGCGCTTAAATAAAAATTGATAAAACCAGCGCCTGCGATTTCTGTTTTAGCGACATACTTGCTGGCTGGCAAGGCTGCAATCAAGCGCTCAGCAATCGCGCGCGGGTTTGCTTTAAGCGACTTAGCGAGCATCATGGCTAAATTGCTCGAAAAATCGCCATGCGCAGTATTTTTAGGGCGCTCCAACGCGATTTCTATCACGTCTAACTGAATAGATTTTGCGGCAATGCTTAAAAGTTCGGTAATATGTGTTTTCAAAATAAAGTCGTTATTGCGTAAAACCAACATTCTAACCCACCCTTTGACACTCACCAAAACTAACCCACAAATAATGCCAGACTCTATTTTAAAAATCGCACTTGATCTTCCGCTAGATAGGCTTTTTGACTACCTCGCAGGCGATTTTAAAGTTGAAGTAGGTTGTCGCGTGATTGTGCCGTTTGGTAGCCGTGAGTTGGTCGGCATTGTGGTGAGTATGTCAAACATCAGCGAGTTTGCAATTGAAAAATTAAAGCCGATTAAACACGCTTTTGTTGATGAAACGCCATTGAGCAGTGAAACATTTAGCCTAATTAAATTTACTGCAGATTATTATCAAGCGCCCTTTGGGCAGGCTTTGGTTGCAAGCCTGCCACTACGTTTGCGCCAAACCAAACCTGCGGTTTCGCGTAAGGCTTTTGTATATGGTTTGAGTGCGGCTGGGCGCTTGTTAGACTTAACAACTATCCCTAAAAAGCAGCTTGTACAGCATAAGATTTTTAGCGCATTAGCCAACTTTACACTAACAGAATCTGCATTAAGTGATATCTCAAGCGGTTGGCGCAAAGCGATATTGCCTTTAATCGAGGCTGGTTATGTTACAAAAACCGAAACGCTCGCCACACCCAAAAATATTGAAAAAGCTGGGCTGGCGCCTCAATTAAACGCCGAGCAGCAAATGGCGATTGATGAAATTAGCGCCAACCCAGCAGACTTCGCGCCATATTGCTTACACGGAATTACAGGCAGCGGTAAAACGGAAGTTTATATTCGGCTGATTGAATTTTATTTAGCCAAAAATAATGCACAAGTTTTAGTGTTAGTGCCTGAAATCAACCTAACACCGCAGCTTGAAGCACGTTTCAGGTCGCGCCTGCCGCAATACACACTGGTGAGCCTCCATAGCCATTTGAGCGAGAGTGAGCGCTTACAAAATTGGCAACTCGCGCAAGCTGGATTAGCGCAGATCATTATCGGTACGCGGCTTTCTATTTTTACGCCACTGCCTAATTTAGCGCTGATTATTGTCGATGAAGAACACGACAGCTCATACAAACAGCAAGATGGCATGCGCTACCACGCCCGAGATATCGCCATGGTGCGTGCTCAACGGCTAAAAATACCGATTATTTTAGGTAGTGCCACGCCGAGTTTAGAAACTTGGTACAACGCGTTAAACGAAAAATTTAAGCTACTCACGCTGAATAATCGCGCGGTTGAACAATCACAATTGCCGAAAATTCACACGATAGACACCACTAAACAGGCGCCTGATGATGGCCTCACATTAACACTGAAAAAAGCGATTCAAGACCGTCTAAATAAAGGTGAGCAGAGCTTATTGTTTATCAACCGTCGTGGCTACGCACCAGTATTATTTTGCAGCGCCTGCCAATGGGTAGCGCCATGTATGCGTTGTAGCGCAAAGCTGGTCGTACATTTGCGCCAAGGCAGGCTACGTTGCCACCACTGCGGCCATGAGCAGCGCATTGTGAAGCAATGCCCAAGTTGCGGCAACGCCGACCTGCACCCCGCAGGCCACGGCACACAGCGTTTGGAAGAAACGCTTAAAGCCGCATTCCCCACGGCAAAAATTGCCAGGGTTGACCGCGACAGCACACGCAATAAAGACGCGTTAAATGAAATTTTGACCAAAGTACACAATAACGAAATCGATATTTTAATCGGCACGCAACTGCTCGCTAAAGGCCATGATTTCCCTAACCTCACCCTGGTAGGCGTAATCGATACGGATAGCGCGCTTTACAGCCCAGACTTACGCGCCAGCGAGCGCTTATTTGCGCAGCTGATGCAAGTCTCAGGCCGGGCTGGCCGCGCTGCCAAAGCGGGCGAAGTATTGATACAAACCGCATTCCCCGAACACCAATTATTTAACGCACTACGTCGCCAAGATTACAATGCCTATGCAGCTACATTATTAGCGGAACGTGAAATCGCGCAATTTCCACCTTATATTTACCTAGCTATTATTCGCGCTGAAGCCAATGAGTACGCACCTGTACAGCAATTTTTAAGTCACGCTTTAGAGATTGGCAGAGCGTTAAGCAAAGAAGTGTTGATTTACGATGTAGTGCGCCCACAAATGGAACGCCTAAAAGGCATGGAACGCGGGCAGCTGCTAATGCAAGCCAAAACCCGCGCCGCGCTACAAAACTTGTTGCGCAATTTAACGCCACAATTACGCGACCATAAACTCCACAGCAAAATTAGATGGGTAATTGATGTAGATCCGTTGGAGTTTTGATACAAAAATAGTCATTTTATATAGTCATAATATGCTATGATTTATTTGAATAATTTAATTCAAGGTGCTTATTATGCAAACGCAAGTCTCAAAATCTGCCATCAAAGCTAAAGCATTAGAGTTTTTTCGCCAAATTGAAACCACGGGTGAGCCGATTATCATCACAGACCACGGTGAAGCTAAACTCGAAATCCGGAAATATCAAGCGCCCACTAACAATGCATTAGCAGCTCTTAAAGGTTCAGTGCTTCAATATCATTCACCCTTTGAAAGTGTAAGCGATGATTGGGAATTAGCTTGATACTGCTTGATACACATACTTTAATTTGGTGGGTAAGCGATGATAAGCAGCTATCAAAAACTGCACTCAAGGCGATTGAACAAGAGTTGATTGATGGCGAAATAATTATTTCCAGCATCACCGCATGGGAAATTGCCATGCTTATTAGCAAAAATCGGCTGGTTTTATCGATGGATGTTGAAACGTGGCTAGCCACTATAGCCCAAATTGACCGCGTGCACTTTTATACAATAGATAATGAAATTGCAGTGAAATCAGCTACTTTACCTGATGAGTTCCACAAAGATCTAGCCGATAGAATGATAGTAGCGACTGCTAGGAAGCTAGGATGTGCGCTTGTGACGGCGGATGAGAAGATATTAAATTATCAGCATGTTAAAACGATTCGGTAAGCAATAATGGGGTCAGCAAACACTCCGTCGCTATCAAAAAGTTTAAGAAGAGAGATTTTCGAAGAAGTAAAAGTCCTTATTGAGAGTACTTTTTTATGTACAGTTTCTTCACAAGATATTCGTATTGAAAGTAGAACGCTTGAAATTAGAGGTGAGCTATCACACGCTATTAAAAACCACCTTTGGCCAAAGATGGATCAGTCAGTTAATTTTTACCATTTTACTTCACTTAAGTCTGCAACAAATATCATTGAGACCTCTAGCTTCTACTTAACCAGCATTTTAAAAAATAAATCTGAGGGTGAGATTATTACATTTTGCAAAAGTCATGGTGTATAAGGAGCATTGGAAAAAGGTAGCAATGGCGAAATGGCCTATGTAACAGACATGAAAAATACTTTTATAGGATGCTTCACTAATGCAGATTTATCAGAAATAGACCAAGAGTGCTTGTGGCGTCGATTTGTCTCTAACGGTGGTGTAAGACTCAAATTTAGAATTACACCTAGTGACTACGCGGATATACATTTAAGGAAGATATTTTATGAGCTTAAACCAAATACACCCATTAGCTTAATTGGTCAGCTAAGTAGTATTGCAAAAAAGAGTAACCTAAAACTAGTGTTTGAGGGCCTTACTGCAATGTCAGCCTTTTATTTGCCAGCAAAAGACTTTATTGATGAGCAGGAGCAAAGAATGCTAATTAGAGTTTGGGGTAACTCAGAAATTAAGATTCAAGACGATGGGAATAACAAATATATAGCGATTCCATTAAATCAAAATACTCTTTTTAAGGGTTTAAAACTTGAGCTATTGGAATATTACTCAAAAGTGAGGCCCGCTTTTATCCCTGAAAGTTGCACTTACAAAGTAAGATATAGCTAAGAGTTTAAACGTGATATTGCTGACTATGTTCACGTACTGCAGCTAAGAAAGCTGCTGCATTCTCAGGTGGTGTCCACTGGGTAATGCCGTGACCTAAGTTAAATACGTGGCCGTTACCGTTGCCGTAACTCGCCAAAATGTTAGCAACTTCTTTTTCAATCGCTTCTGGTGTACTGAGCAAAATAGCGGGGTCTAAATTGCCTTGCAATGCTACTTTTTCACCCACGCGTTTGCGGGCACTGCCAATATCTACAGTCCAGTCTAAACCTAGTGCATCGGCACCAATTTCAGCTTGTGCTTCTAGCCATAACGCGCCGCCTTTAGTGAATACGATGCTAGGCACTTTGCGGCCGTCATTGGTTTTGGTTAAACCAGCGACTATTTTTTGCATATATTTTAGTGAAAACTCTAAATAAGCATTGTTCGACAACGCACCGCCCCATGAGTCAAATATCATCACAGCTTGTGCGCCAGCGGCGATTTGCGCGTTTAAATATTGAATCGTGGTTTGTGCATTGACCTCTAAAATATGGTGCAGCAAATCAGGGCGCGTGTAGAGCATTTTCTTGGTGTTTAAAAAGTCTGTGCCGCCTTTACCTTCTACCATATAGGTGGCTAGCGTCCATGGGCTACCTGAAAAACCAATCAGCGGCACGCGGCCATTGATGGTTTTGCGGATTTGGCTAACCGCATCAAATACGTATTGCAGTTTGGCCATGTCTGGCACGTGCAAAGCTAAAATGTCGGCTTCTTCACGCAAAGTGCGTTCAAACTTTGGGCCTTCACCCTCGGTAAAATACAGCCCTAAGCCCATCGCGTCTGGCAGGGTTAAGATATCTGAGAACAAAATAGACGCGTCCAATAGCGGATAGCGGTCTAGCGGCTGCATGGTGACTTCGGTAGCGAAATGAGGGTTTTTGCAAAGATCTAAAAAGCTTCCTGCCGTTTTGCGGCTCTCACGATATTCTGGTAAATAACGGCCTGCTTGGCGCATCATCCAAACGGGGGTGTAAGGCGTGGCTTCGCGGTTTAGGGCGCGAAGAAAGGTATCGTTTTGCAATTGACTCATGATTTATAACCTAATAAAAAAGGACACAAAGCAGTTTTACTTTGCATCCTTTGATTTCACAACAATGTTTAGATCTGTTATCTAGGCAATCTAGTTAACGTGGCAATATTGACGAGCCCATCAAAAACTCATCCACCGCTTTAGCCGCTTGGCGACCCTCACGGATTGCCCAAACCACTAAAGATTGACCACGGCGTACATCACCCGCAGCAAACACTTTAGCAATGCTGGTTTTATAGCTTTCAGCACCTTCAGTTGCGGCTTTTACGTTACCGCGATTATCTTTTTCTACACCAAACGCATCGAGCATTTTTTGCATTGGTGAAACAAAACCCATGGCCAGTAAAACTAAATCAGCTGGAATAGTGAATTCCGAACCAGGAACCTCTTCCATTTTGCCGTTTTTCCATTCGACTTTTGCGCCTTTAAGCGCAACTAATTTGCCATTTTCACCAATCAACTCTTTAGTGGTAATCGACCAATCACGGTTCGCACCTTCTTCATGGCTGCTTGAAGTACGCATTTTAAGTGGCCAATTTGGCCATACCAACTCTTTATTTTCCTGCTCAGGTGGTTGTGGCATTAACTCGAATTGAGTGATTGATAACGCGCCGTGGCGATTACTAGTACCTACGCAATCAGAGCCTGTATCGCCGCCGCCGATTACGACTACGTGCTTATTCGTCGCTTTTACTTGGTCTGCCATGGTGTCGCCTGCTACTACTTTGTTTTGTGGTGTTAAAAAGTCCATGGCATACATCACGCCATCTAACTCACGACCCACGGCTGGTAAATCACGCGGCGCTTCTGCACCACCTGCTAAAATCACTGCATCATATTCGGCTAGTAAATCAGCTGGTTTAACGTTTTCGCCCACGTTTTGATTCACTTTAAAGGTCACACCTTCGGCCATCATTTGCGTCATACGGCGGTCAATATGCGTTTTTTCCATTTTAAAATCTGGAATACCGTAGCGTAATAAACCACCAATACGATCATTTTTTTCAAGCACAACTACATCATGCCCAACACGCGCTAGTTGCTGTGCAGCAGCCATACCTGCAGGGCCTGAGCCCACAATAGCCACTTTTTTACCGGTTTTATGTGTTGGAATTTGTGGGGTAACCCAGTCATTTTCCCAAGCTTTATCAATAATTGCGTGCTCAATAGATTTAATACCAACCGCATCATTATTGATATTGAGCGTGCAAGCGGCTTCGCAAGGTGCTGGGCATATACGACCAGTAAACTCAGGGAAGTTATTAGTCGAGTGCAAGACATCAATCGCAGAACGCCAATCTTGCTGATAAACCAAGTCATTCCAATCAGGAATAATATTATTCACAGGACAACCCGTGGTACAGAATGGAATACCGCAATCCATACAGCGCGCGCCTTGCTGTTTAGCTTCGTCGTCAGTTAAGTGCAACACAAATTCTTTGTAATTTTTAACACGGTCAGGCACGGGCAAATATGCCTCGCTTAACCGGTCAAACTCCATAAATCCCGTTACTTTACCCATGCAAAATACCCTTACTCATTACTTGTTGATTGGTTCGACTTTAAACGCTTACGCTGCCTGTTTAGCAGCTGCGGCAGCCAATTCTGTCAATGCACGCTTATATTCGTTTGGCATTACTTTTACAAATTTAGTTCGCTCAGTTGCCCAATTAGCCAAAATTGCTCCAGCACGTTGCGATTGCGTGTAGTTAGCATGCTGTTCAATCAGCGTTTTCAGTGTCACTTCGTCTGCTTGACCTAAGTGCTGCACTTTACCGATATCTGCACTCGCTAACTCCACTTTTTCTAAGCTCACCATACTCATATTGCAACGCTTAGCAAATAAGCCATCAACATCATACACATACGCAACACCACCGCTCATGCCTGCCGCAAAGTTTTGGCCAGTAAGCCCAAGCACCACAACCGTGCCGCCTGTCATGTACTCACAACCGTGGTTGCCAACACCCTCAACTACAGCTGAAGCGCCTGAGTTACGCACACAGAAGCGCTCACCTGCTACACCTCTAAAGTAACTTTGACCAGTCGTCGCGCCATACATCACGGTGTTACCCACGATGATATTCTCATGCGCAATCGCGTTAAATGCGACTGGCGGCTTGATAATAATTTTACCGCCACAGAGGCCTTTGCCCACGTAATCATTACCCTCACCGGTTAGCTCAAACGTAAAACCTTTGGCTAAAAATGCTGCAAAACTTTGGCCAGATGTACCTGTGAATTTCACGCTAATCGTGTCGTCAGGCAAACCTAAATTGCCGTAACGTGTGGCAATTTGGTTCGATAACATCGTGCCAACTGTGCGGTTAGTGTTACTGATTGCAATGTCAATTTGCACTTTCTCACGTTTTTCTAATGCTGGCATTGCCAACTCAATAAGCTTGTTATCTAAAGCATTTTTTAAGCCATGCTCTTGCACATCATTATTTTTACGCGATACCTCACGCGGCATATCCGCTTGATGGAACACTTTAGCGAAATCTAGCCCTTGGATTTTCCAATGGTCAATACCGGCTTGCATGTCTAATAAATCACAGCGGCCAATTAAATCTTCAAACTTAGCAATGCCGATACTCGCCATTAACTCACGCAGCTCTTCAGCTACAAAGAAGAAGTAATTCACCACGTGCTCAGGCTGGCCTGTGAATTTTTTACGTAGCTCTGGGTCTTGCGTCGCCACGCCTACTGGGCAAGTATTGAGATGACATTTACGCATCATAATGCAGCCCTCAACCACTAGCGGCGCGGTTGCAAAGCCAAATTCGTCAGCACCTAATAATGCGCCAATCAAGACATCACGACCTGTTTTCATTTGGCCATCAACCTGCACAACTACACGGCCGCGTAACTGATTTAGCACTAAAGTTTGCTGTGTTTCTGCCAAGCCTAATTCCCATGGCGTGCCTGCATGTTTCACCGAAGAAATAGGTGATGCGCCTGTGCCACCATCGTGACCTGCCACAACAATGTGGTCAGATTTCGCTTTTGCCACACCTGCCGCAACCGTACCAATACCTGTTTCAGATACTAACTTAACTGAAATTGAAGCACTCGGATTCGCGTTTTTAAGATCGTGAATCAACTGTGCTAAATCTTCAATGGAGTAAATATCATGGTGCGGTGGTGGCGAAATTAACCCTACGCCAGGCACAGAAAAACGTAATTGCGCGATGTATTCTGAAACTTTGTGGCCAGGTAGCTGACCGCCTTCGCCAGGTTTTGCACCTTGTGCCATTTTGATTTGAATTTGATCGGCATTCGCTAAATACTCAGCCGTCACACCAAAACGACCAGACGCGACTTGTTTAATGCGTGAGCGTAGTGAATCGCCCGCTAGCATTGGAATATCGCGCTCAATTTTGTCAAAACCAATCACATTGGCCATGCTGCTGACTTCTTTAACAGCAATAAAGCGTTTCGGGTCTTCACCGCCCTCACCTGTATTTGACTTGCCGCCAATACGATTCATGGCGATGGCTAACGTTGCATGCGCTTCAGTTGAAATTGAGCCTAATGACATTGCGCCAGTGGCAAAGCGTTTTACAATTTCTTTGGCAGACTCAACTTCATCTAACGGAATCGCTTTACCCGCTGACTTAATCTCAAACAAACCGCGCAAGGTCATGTGACGCTTGGTTTGGTCGTTAATCAGTTTTGCGTATTCTTTATAAGTGTCGTACTTATTGGTACGTGTTGCATTTTGTAGTTTTGCAATTGAATCTGGCGTCCATAAATGTTCTTCACCACGCACGCGGAAAGCATATTCGCCCCCTGCATCTAATTGACGCGCTAATACTGGGTCGTCACCAAACGCCAAGTTGTGCAAACGCATGGTTTCTTCAGCGACTTCATCAAGGCCAATGCCCTCAATTTGCGTGACTGTGCCAGTGAAATAAGCGTCAATAAACGCGCTATTTAAGCCAATTGCCTCAAAAATTTGTGCGCCACAGTAGGATTGATAAGTAGAAATACCCATTTTTGACATGACTTTATATAAGCCTTTGCCAATCGCTTTAACGAAATTTTTACCTGCTACGTAACCGTCTTGCGTTAAATGGTTAATGGTTTCAAGTGCTAACCAAGGGCAAACTGCCTCGGCACCATAACCTGCCAATAAGGCAAAATGATGCACTTCACGCACTGAGCCAGTGTCTACCACCAAGCCAGTGCTGGTGCGCAAGCCCGCTTTTACTAAGTACTCATGGGTTGATGAACACGCTAATAACGCAGGAATTGCCACGCGGTCTTTAGCGATATTTCTATCTGATAAAATCAACACGTTAAAGCCATCATGCACAGCTTTTTTAGCCGCGCTGTTTAAATTGGCAACTGCTGTTTTTAAACCTGCTTTACCTAAGGCTGCATCAAACGTGATATCTAAAACCAGCGCTTTAAATTGGCCTTTAGTCGCATCTGAAATGTGTTTAAGCTGTTCAAGTTCTGACAGCGTTAATACTGGCTGACTAGCTTCCAAACGTAGCGGTGGATTCGTTTCATCCACACCCAACAAGTTTGGTTTTGGGCCAATAAATGTTACCAAGCTCATCACCAACTCTTCACGAATCGGGTCAATTGGCGGGTTAGTTACTTGCGCAAACAACTGTTTGAAATAGTTATAAAGCGATTTTGGTTTAGCTGATAGCACCGGCAAAGCCGCGTCGTTACCCATAGAGCCTGAACCCTCTTCGCCGTTTACAACCATAGGCTGCAACACAAATTTGATGTCTTCTTGTGTGTAACCGAATGCTTGCTGGGCGTCTAAAACGCTCGCATGCATTGTTAATTTTGCATCTATTTTTGGCAAATCACTTAATTGATAGCGCGTTTTAGCCAGCCAATCTTTATAAGGCTTAGCAGTTGCAAGCTGTTGTTTAACTTCGGCATCATCAATAATGCGGCCTTGTTCGGTATCAATCAGCAACATTTTGCCTGGTTGCAAGCGCCATTTTTTGATGATTTTTTCTTGCGGAAATGTCAACACGCCCATTTCAGACGCCATCATCACGATGTCGTCATCTGTTACTAAATAGCGTGCTGGGCGTAAGCCGTTGCGGTCTAAGGTGGCACCAATCATACGGCCATCGGTAAATGCCACAGCAGCTGGGCCGTCCCACGGCTCCATCAATGCAGCGTGATATTCGTAAAATGCGCGGCGGTCTTCATCCATCATTTTGTCTGAAACCCACGCTTCAGGAATCAACATCATCATGGCGTGCGGCAGGCTGTAACCACCAGCCACTAGCAACTCTAAACAGTTATCAAAACAAGCAGAATCTGACTGACCATCAACAATAAGCGGCCAGAGTTTTTCTAAATCTTCGCCAATAATGGCTGACTTCATGGTTTCGTGACGCGCTGCCATCCAATTCACGTTACCTTGCACGGTGTTAATTTCGCCATTGTGCGCAATCATGCGGAATGGATGCGCTAAATCCCATGCGGGGAATGTATTCGTTGAGAACCGCTGATGCACTAAAGCCAGTGCTGAAATCACGGTTTCGTCACGCAAATCTTTGTAGTAAATACCGACTTCATTAGCCAGTAACATGCCTTTATAAACAATCGTTCGGCTTGAAAGCGATGGCATATAAAACTGTGCTGGGTCATCTAATTTAAGCGCGCGAACGGCATGCTCAATGCGCTTACGAATCACAAAACATTTGCGCTCAAACACGGTTTGGTCGTTGCCAGTCGAAGCAATCATCACTTGACGCATCACCGGCTCAACCGCAATGGCTGCATTAGCAATATTGCTGTTATCTACTGGCACATCGCGCCAGCCTAAAAACGTTTGGTTTTCTTCAGCAATAATTTGGCTAACAAGCGCCTCACAAGCCGCGCGATTTGCCGCACCTTGCGGTAAAAACGCGATACCAACCGCATATTTACCTGCTTCTGGCAGAGTAATATTGAGCTTGGCTGCCTCTTTGCGCATAAAAGCATCTGGCATTTGCATCAGCAAGCCAGCGCCATCACCTAATTTAGGGTCATAACCTGTTGCGCCGCGATGCGTTAAATTGGTCAGCAATTGCAAAGCTTGCGCAACAATCGAGTGGCTTTTTGCACCCTTAATGTGCGCGACAAAGCCTACGCCGCAGCTATCTTTTTCATGGCGTCTATCATACATACCTTGATTTTTAGGCTGCAGAGCCATGTCCTTAGCCGAAAAAGATGGCTTTTCAGGCTGATTTTCAGGGTTTTGGGGTTGAAGCGCAACAGTCATAATTCGTCGATGCCAAACGTTAAGCGGAACCTACAATAATAGCGTGAAAGTCAAGCATATTCAATTGCATACCCCTTAAAAAATAGGGATATTTAGGCATTTTTTTCAATTAAAACCAAATAATGCTTTACATTGCAAATGAGAATCATTATCATTTGAGTTATGCTCTGTTTTTACTCTGTTTGGAGGTGTGTAATGAACAAAAATCGTATTCAGAAAAATTGCGATAAAATTATTTTGGCAGACTCAGCTGGCTTATGCTTGACCTACTGCCCAAACTGCAAAATAGTAGAGGTTGAAATTGGTGCGATCAGCTTGCGCATTAGCCCTGATGTAGTGCAACGCATGGCTAACGTAATGATGAAAGCTGGTTTCAATTTAGAGCGCGTACAAGAGCATGAGCGTATTAGCCAAGCCATGATAGAACGACTTTCTATAAGCCTTGAATCAGTTACGCTTTCACACTAAATCAAGCCATTATTTTATAGACGAAAATGCCTTTTTAGCCGCTGCAATTGTTACCACCACATCTTCATCTGTCAACGCGGCAGACACAAAACCCGCTTCAAAGGCTGATGGCCCTAAGTAAATGCCGCTATTTAGCATACTGTGAAAAAACTGGTTGAAATGTTCTTTATTTGACAGCGTCATCTCATGGTATGAAGTTGGGCATTTTTCGCTGAAATACAGGCCAAACATGCCGCCAACATTTTGTGCGGTAAAAACCACGTTTGACTCAAGGGCCGCTTGTTTCAAGCCATCCATCAGCTTGGTGGTCATCGCAGTTAAACGCTCGTGAAAGCCTTCAGCTTGTATCAATTTCAACGTTGCCAAACCAGCAGAAACCGCCACAGGATTTCCTGAAAGCGTACCCGCTTGGTACACTTTGCCAATTGGCGCTAAAAATTGCATGATGTCGCGACGCCCGCCGAATGCACCCACTGGCAAGCCGCCACCAATCACCTTACCTAGCGTAGTTAAATCTGGCTTAATGTCATATAAAGTTTGTGCGCCACCCAAATGCACCCTGAAACCCGTCATCACTTCATCAAAAATCAGCACAGCGCCATGCTTGGTGCAAAGCGCGCGTAAAGTTTGTAAAAACTCCATGGTGGGCACGATTAAATTCATATTACCAACCACTGGCTCAATAATCACGCAGGCAATTTCATCGCCCATTTTGGCGAATAAGTCACTTAATTGTTGCGTGTTGTTATATTCTAAAGTGAGTGTCAGCGCGGCCACAGCGGCTGGCACACCGCCAGAATCGGGCACGCCTTTCGTCTCTGCATCTTGAAACGTCAACAAACCTGAACCTGCTTTAACTAATAAGCCATCCGAGTGGCCGTGATAGCAGCCCTCAAATTTCACAATTTTTTCACGCCCTGTAAAGCCGCGCGCAGTACGAATGGCGCTCATGGTGGCTTCTGTGCCGCTACTATTTAACCGCACTTGCTCCATACTCGGCACCAGCTTATTGATAAGCTGCGCCATTTCTAACTCTAAACCAGTTGGCGCGCCGAAACTCAAACTATTTGCAGCCGCCTCTTGCACTGCTTTAATCACCTCAGGGTGGGCGTGACCAACAATCATCGGCCCCCATGAGTTGATGTAGTCAATGTATTCCTTACCATCTACATCCCACAGCTTTGAACCCAAACCTTTTTTGAAAAATACAGGTGTGCCGCCAACGCTACGAAATGCGCGCACAGGCGAATTAACGCCGCCTGGAATAAGTTGCTGAGATTGGTCAAACAGGGTTTGGTTTTGAGAGGTCATAAATGAGTTTGTTTAAAATTAAGTAGGTTGTTTCAAGACAGCATAACCGCTGAATAATGCCCAATTAAACCATAAAAACTTGGCACACGTCATTTTGAGCAAAGCGAAGAATCTGGTTTTTGGGGCGGCTTATGGATTCATCGTTTCACTCAGAATGACGATGAGTTGATGCGTTAATTGTTTTTAAAAAAAGCTGTGCTGACTTTTTTATATCGTGGGCAGCAAATAAAGCGTTAATCACAGCAACCGCACTGGCACCCGCCTTGATCAACTGCGGTGCGTTTTCTAATGTAACACCGCCTATGCCAACTGCGGGAACATTGAGTTCTAATTTTGCGCGATTGAATAAGTCTAAACCTGCCACAGGCGCATTAGGCTTAGTGCTGGACGCAAAACACGCGCCAAAAGCCACATAATCAACACCTGCTTGTTGTGCTTTTAAGGCCAAATCAAACTGATTGTAGCAAGAAGCACCCAAAATCTTACTGCCACCCAATCTTGCGCGAACTTCTACCAAATTGCCGTCATCTGCGCCTAAATGAACGCCATCTGCATCTAACGTTAAACAAAGATTTACAGAGTCGTTAATGATTAAGGGTACGTTGTACTGCCGACATAAAGGCAAAATTTCACGTGCTTGCTGCGTTTTTAATTGATGGCTTGCGATTTTATTACGATATTGCAACACATTCACCCCACCTGCTAAAGCTGCCTGTACTTTTTTAAGTAGTAAATCAGTATTCGCTTCATCAGGCGTAATGGCATATAAGCCGTTGATTAAGCTGGCATTAGCAACCAAGCTGCTAAGCTTTGATGGAGTGACAGGCTGCATTTAGTGCTTAGTTTCTGCATTGCCCGTATTGATGGCTAGATCTTCTTCCTCACGTGCCCAAAAAAGTCTATCTGGAATATATTGTCCCATTCCTGGTCTGAAACCATTTTTCAAAGTTGCCCAAGTGAACTCTTGGGCCTCAGCAATGGCATCTTCAATACTTAGGCCTTGCGCCACACAGGCGGCAATTGCACTGGCAAGTGTGCATCCAGAGCCGTGATAACTACCTGCTAAACGCTCCCAATTGTAGGCTTTAATTTTGCCGTATGATTTGCCAACTTCGCCATATAAAGTATTTGTTACTTGAGCGCTGCGCTCATGCGTACCTGTAATCAGTACGAATTCTGAGCCCATTTCAAGTAAACGCATGCCGCAATCATCTAAGCTTGCCTTATCGTTTTCTTCATCAAAAAATGCATATCGGCGCGCTTCTATACTGTTTGGCGTAATAATGGTCGCTTGCGGAAACAGCAAATCAATCATCGCCGCTTGCATGTCGTCGTTAGTGAATGTGTCACCGCGGCCTGAACTTAAAATAGGGTCAATAATGAGTGGAATGTCAGGATAATCCGCCATGATTTCGGCAATGATGGCAATATTTTCTACACTGCCGAGCAAGCCTAACTTAAAGGCTGAAATCTGCATATCTTCTAAAATTTTGCGCGCTTGGCTTTCAACTAATTCAGCGTCTATGACTTGTACAGTTTCAACACCCACGGTGTCTTGCACAGTAATGGCGGTTACTACCGATAGCGGGTGGCAGCCAATACTGGCAAGTGTTAATAAATCTGCTTGCAAACCCGCACCAGAGCTAGGGTCTGTGCCTGCAAAAGTTAACACACATGGCGGCATAAGGTTCATAGATTGCGGCTGAAATCAAAAATGACATTTTAGCTTAAAGCGCTTGGACGAACCATTGTTTCTTATTTTTGGCTATTACTATGAGTGCAATTGATTACTTTTTTTGCAGATTATTTTATTTATCAGCGCTGTACTTTACAGGTAGTTGCTACCAAGTTGATTTATCGTTTTAGCCTTGGTTATTGTTTTTCTTAAAATGGCCAATTATCACGTTGTCGTCAGTAACTTCGGTACCCTCAAGTTGCTTTGCAATCCGGTCTTCCTTAGCACTTTGACTTTCATTAGCGCTCTGGCTTTCGTTAGCGCTCTGGCTTTGCTTAGCGCTTTGGCTTTCATTAGGATTGGTTTTTTTCTTGGCTCGTGGGTGCGCCTTATCGTAAACTGCAGCCAAATGTTGAAAATCTAAATGTGTATAAACTTGCGTAGTGCTAATGTTAGAGTGGCCAAGCAGCTCTTGCACAGCGCGTAAATCACCTGACGATTGCAACACATGGGTGGCAAAACTATGGCGTAATAAATGTGGATAAGCGTTGCTAGCAATACCTTGTTTAATAGCAAGCTGCTTAATACGATATTGCACTGCACGAGGCGAAATACGCGTACCTCGTTCAGTTAAAAAAATAGCATTCAAATCTTTTTGTGGCGTATTGATTAAACTAATATTTGCGCGTGCTAGCAACCAGTGCTTTAAAGCCGTCAGCGCGTGCGCACCTACAGGCACAATGCGCGTTTTAGCGCCTTTACCCATCACTCGCACATCGGCATCATCCAAATTTAACATATCCACATCTAAACCAACCAGCTCGCTCAGGCGTAAGCCAGACGAATAAAACAGCTCAAGCATGGCGTGATCTCGTATGGCGAGCAGGTTATTTTCGGGTAAATTAACAAACTTTACTGCTTCGTCAGTCGATAACGCTTGCGGCAGACTTTGCGGGGATTTTGGCGCTTTTAAGCCCAAACATGGGTTGACTGTGTAATTGTGGCGCTTCGTTAAAAAATGATAATAGCTCCGCCAACTAGAGAGCACGCGGGCAATTGTTTTGCCGCTTAAACCACGGCTGTGCATGCTAGTCACAAAGCGACGTATTTGCAAAGTGGTTACTTCGTTCACGCCAGTTGGCTTTGGTAGCTCGGCAATAGCGCTACTTAATATTTGCAAATCGCGCGCGTAATTAAGGCGGGTTAATGGGCTTAGCCCGCGTTCAAAACTTAAATAAGTAAAATATTCGTTGAGTTTATCCACACAGTGTTGTGCTAGGCTAGTTTAAATAAGGCAACAAAGCTGCACTCACCAGCTCACCAATACGCTTGATATAGAGCGTACCCATACCATCGTAAAACTTATCTTCGTCACTCGAGGCTAGCACCAAAACACCAATCACTGCTGATGTTTTTAACGGTAAAACAGCGTAAGAATTCGCTTGCTCAACACTGTAATTAGCAGGCGTTTTTTTACCACAATAAGGGTTATTCAAGGTTTCTACCCATTGCATAAAACTACCATCTACTGGCGCAAAATATGGTGTGTTTGCGCTATGGTCTGCACTTTTTAATGTTGCCCATAGATGTAATTTAACAAATGGCACATCAAAGTCTTCTTGCAGATTATGCTCTAGTAACTTTACCAGTATTGAAAATTCGGTCGCCGCCAATAAACCTAAGCTTAATCGATGCATTTTGCTCAATGTTGCGTCATTTTCGCGTCCAAATTGCAGAATTTCAGCAAGCTTTGCATCTAGTACGCGAATTTTATCGCGCTGAGCAAGTTGCTGGCGTTCAGCCAACGAAATAGCACCCGTGCCGTGTGGGCTAGGCAAATGTATCATGGTTAATAAATCAGCGTGGCGCTCAAAAAACTGCGGATACTTTTTTAAATACTCAGCAATATCCACTTCACTTACTGGCGCGCTGGCATGAAGCCCACTACTCAAAGCGACCTCATTTAAGGCAGCGGTATTTAAAGCGGCTTGATTCATTTCAGCCGTTGTATCGGCAGATGCCCCATTAGACGAAACGTCTGCTAGTTGCTCAATTTCTTTCATTCATTATCCTTAACCAAATTTCTAACGTCTAGTTTATTAGTCATACTAATAGCTAATTTCAATACATTCAAGCAGTTAAGTCACAATATCCATCAAACACTGTGACAGCTGGGCCAGTCATGGTGACCACTACATCATCGTTATTACGGTTAGCTTTAATTGGCCAGTCAATACTGAGCTCACCGCCACGCATGCTCACTTTTACTGGGCTAGCCAGCAAACCTAGCCTAATGCCAGCCACAGCTGCCGCACAAGCGCCAGTGCCACATGCAAGCGTTTCACCGCTGCCGCGCTCATACACACGCAGCTTAATGTGGTGCTTATTCACGATTTCCGCAAAGCCTGCATTGACTCGTTCAGGGAATTGTTGGTGCGCTTCAATCAGCGGGCCGAAAGTACTGACAGGCGCGCTTTCAACATCCAACACAAACTGCACTGCGTGCGGGTTGCCCATTGAAACGGTAGCAATGACCACTCGATTTTGCTCAGCATCATTTAATGCTAATGTGTAAGTGCTTTGTGCAGTTTCTGCAATGAATGGAATTTCAGCGGGTGAAAACTTAGGCAAGCCCATATTCACTTTTACTAAACCATTAGCTAGCAGCTGCAAATAAATAATGCCAGACGCAGTTTCAACACTGATTTCTGATTTTTCAGTGAGTTTTTTTTCATGGACAAAGCGCACAAAACAGCGCGCACCATTGCCGCACTGCGCAACTTCACCGCCATCTGCGTTAAATATGCGATATTTAAAATCTGCAATTGTTGAGGTTTCAACCAATAATAATTGATCAAAACCAATACCAAAATTGCGATGTGATAACTGTTTAATTTGCGCGGTGGTTAAGCTAAAAGGCTGTGTAATACCGTCAATAACCATAAAGTCATTGCCTATACCCTGCATTTTGGTGAAATTGATTCTCATATATTCATTATAAATTGCTTTGAGGGTTCCCGCAGTTAAATACGCAGAGTTTAAGCTTTACAGCTAGTTATCACAAATAGCGCAGATGGTAACCGATTAAACGCTATGCTTAATCTTGTTAACACGAAGCAACGCCACTCAAGTAGTTGACTAAATTAGTATATTTTTAACCTAAATTTGGGTAAAATTAGAAGTTAGTTTTTGACCTGCCGCGCATGCTTCAGCCTTTAGTATGTGTGTCATTTCATTCTTATTCATGTTTAAAACCAAGGCGCAATCAATGAACGAATATTTATTTACCTCAGAATCTGTTTCTGAAGGCCACCCAGACAAACTCGCAGACCAAGTTTCAGACAGCATTTTAGATGCTATTTTAGAACAAGACCCAACAGCCCGCGTAGCCGCAGAAACCCTAGCCAACACAGGTTTAGTGGTGCTAGCTGGCGAAATCACTACCACAGCAAACGTTGATTACATCAAGGTTGCGCGTGAAGCGATAAAACGCATCGGCTATGATAATACCGAATACGGTATTGATTACAAAGGCTGTGCAGTTTTAGTCGCTTATGACAAACAATCTCCAGATATTGCTCAAGGCGTAGATAACGCGAATGATGACCCGCTAGACCAAGGTGCGGGTGACCAAGGCTTGATGTTTGGCTATGCGGTGAATGAAACACCGCAATTGATGCCACTACCAATTTGGCTAAGCCACCGCTTAATGGAGCGCCAAGCAGCACTGCGTAAAGATGGCCGCCTGCCATGGCTTCGTCCGGATGCCAAATCACAAGTAACCGTGCAATATGTAGATGGCAAACCGCACAAAATTGATACCGTGTTAATTTCAACGCAGCACGCCCCTGAAATCTCGCTAGAAATGATACGTGAAGCGGTGATTGAAGACATTATCAAACCGATGTTGCCTCAAGAGCTGATTAAAGGTGAGATTAAATATCTTGTTAACCCCACTGGTCGCTTTGTTATTGGTGGCCCACAGGGTGATTGCGGCTTAACAGGTCGTAAAATTATTGTTGATACTTACGGTGGTGCAGCCCCTCACGGTGGCGGTGCTTTCTCTGGCAAAGATCCTTCAAAAGTTGACCGTTCAGCCGCTTACGCAGGCCGTTATGTAGCAAAAAATATCGTGGCAGCTGGCTTGGCTGACAAATGCTTAGTACAAGTGAGCTACGCAATTGGCGTCGCGCAACCAACATCAGTCATGGTAGAAACTTACGGCACAGGCAAAGTGAGCAATGAAGTGTTAACTGCATTAGTGCTTGAACATTTTGACTTGCGCCCAAAAGGCATTGTAAAAATGCTCGATTTATTGCGCCCTATTTACACTAAAACAGCCGCATACGGCCATTTTGGTCGCGATGAGCCAGAATTCACTTGGGAAGCTACTGACAAAGCATCAGCATTAAAAGCAGCTGCAGGTTTATAAATGGCTGCATTTAAAGAAATAGATGCTGTTGAATTAAGCGCGATGCAATCAGCTGGAGAGATTCAGCTGATAGATGTGCGCAATATGGATGAAGTATTGCGCGGCGTGATTGCGGGTGCGGTGCATATTCCACTAGCACAATTGCCACAGGTTTTCAGCAAATTGAACACTGAAAAGCCACTGGTATTTTACTGCCACAGCGGCATGCGCTCGGCACAAGCTGCTGGTTTTATGGCTGAGCACGGTTACCTAAACGCGCATAATTTGCGTGGTGGTGTACTCGCTTGGGGTAAATCGGGGTATGCTTTTACTACTTTGGGCTTATAACTTAATTTAGTTTTAGCTATCCATTATTGCTGCTCATTATTTAAGGAACTTGCTCATGGAATTTCATAAAGAAGTGGATGCACGCGGCCTGAATTGTCCATTACCGATTTTGCGTTGCAAAAAAGGCTTAAGTGAAATTCAACCGGATGAAGTGCTCAAAGTCTTGGCAACTGACCCAGGCTCAATTAAAGATTTTCAAGCGTTTTGCAAACAAACTGGGCATGATTTATTAAGCCTTGAACAAGATGAAAAAGTATATATTTTTCACATTCGCAAAACTGCCGCTCACTAAAAATGGCTAAAAAACTCGCTTTAATCGCCTCTAAAGGTTCGCTAGATTGGGCGTATCCGCCATTTATTTTGGCATCCACTGCTGCAGCGCTTGATTATGAAGTGAGCATCTTTTTTACGTTTTACGGTTTAACGTTACTGAAAAAAGATTTAAGCGATTTAAAAGTGTCCCCACTTGGCAACCCCGCTATGCCAATGCCTGTGCCCATGCCAAACTTTGTGCAAATGTTGCCAGGTATGGAAAGCATGGCAACCATGATGATGAAACAAAAAATTGCAAACAAGGGCGTTGCCAGTATTGAAGAGCTGCGTAGCGCTTGTATTGAAGCGGGTGTTAAGTTAATTGCCTGCCAAATGACGGTAGATTTATTTGATTTCAAAAAATCTGATTTTATTGATGAAATTGAATTTGGTGGCGCGGCGACTTTCTTTGAGTTTGCAGGCGAATCTGATGTGAATTTGTTTATTTAGCTAAAAAATAGCATCTAAACGTTTTTTGCTAATTTGATTGATCCGTATTCGACTCAATCAACGCCTTAACAAACGCTTCAATATCCCACTCGCAACCACCACAGCCGGTTTTAATGCCAGTACGCTGTGAAATTTCATCTACTGTTAAGCCTAACATCACGTAATCATAAATTTTACCGCGTGATGTGCCACTACAGCTGCACATCACCTCATCTATAATTTCGTCATCATCCATAAACCTATTGGTATTTAATGGGCTGATTAGTTCAATTTCACTAGCTGTGCGTTCAGCTTTTCTACACTCGCGCTAAACTCGGCAACGCGCGCTTTTTCTTGCTCTACCACCGCAGCAGGCGCTCTTGCAACAAAGCTTTCGTTTGTGAGCTTGCCGTTGGCTTTGGCAATTTCAGCTGTCAAACGCGCAATTTCTTTACCCAAGCGTTCTTTTTCTGCTGCCACGTCAATTTCAACTTTAAGCATCAATTTAAAGTCGTCCACTAACATCACTGGCGCATCGGCTTCTGGCAATTCAGTGACAATCGCTACATCATCCAATTTGGCCAATGCCTTTAAATACGGTGCATACAGGGCTAGTTTTTCAACATCGCCCGATGCGATTAACGGCACTCTACTAGCTGGTGAAATATTCATTTCGCCGCGCAAACTGCGGCATGCATCGACCATTTGTTTCAGTTGCACAACCCATGCTTCTGAAGCATCATCAAGCTTATCTAATTGGGCTTGTGGATATTTTTCTAGCATAATACTTGCGCCATTTTTGCCAGTCATAGGCGCGATAGTTTGCCAAATTTCTTCGGTAATAAACGGCATAATGGGGTGTGCTAAACGCAGAATAGTCTCTAAAACGCGCAATAAAGTGCGGCGAGTTGCACGCTGCTCAGCCACATCTCCCGTTTGAATTTGCACTTTGGCTAACTCTAAGTACCAATCGCAATATTGATCCCACACAAATTCGTAAATGGCTTTAGCAGCCAAATCGAAACGGTAATCTATAAATGCTTTTTCAACTTCTAGCTCAGTGCGCTGCAAAATACTCACAATCCAACGGTCTGCTTGGCTAAATTTACGCCCGCCGTTTTCGCAACTTTCAGCACCAAAACCGTTGTCTTGAGGCGTTCCATCTTCTTTTTGTGTGTTCATCAACACAAAAC
>JANNBX010000133.1:0-2242 GCA_031385945.1 Methylophilaceae bacterium
CATTGGTTCGACCACCACCTAATAAGCTAGGCAGTAATAATGTAAACAAAAAGCCTGCAACGCCCACTAGTAAGGCCATACCCGTTGCACCTGCCACTAGCCAAGCAATACCACCAACCGCGCCACCTGTGGCGGCAGAGCCTAAAAAGCGGCCCAAAATAGCAGTTAAAAAAGCGCCGCCCACAAAACAAGCCATTAAAAAAAGACCTAAGCTATTTTCAAAGCCCATATTGGCCGTTGAGTTTGATTTTTTAGGTGCTGGCAGTGGCTCGCCATTCACCAAGCCAATCAGTTTATCAACACCAGCATTTACGCCGCCTAGATAATCATTCTGTTTAAAAAATGGTGTAATGTTTTCACTAATAATGCGCTTAGCGTATGCGTCTGGAATCGCACCCTCAAGCCCACGCCCTACTTCTATGCGCAATTTTCGGTCGTCTTTAGCAATCAGTAATAGCACACCATCGCCTATACCTTTGCGGCCTAATTTCCATTCATCCGTTACGCGAATTGAATATTGGCTGATTTCTTCAGGTTGCGTTGTTGGCACAATCAACACACCAATCTGGCTACCTTTCGCGACTTCAAATGCTTTCAATTTCGCGTCTAGTTGTGCTATTTCTGTGGAGTTTAGCGTGCTGGTTAAATCAACAACCAAGCTTTGTTGAAGCGGTGGAATAGCAACATCTGCTTGTGCTGAAAGTGACAGCACAAGCAGAATGGGCAAAATTAAGCTTGAGAAAAACTTTCTCATTATTTTAAGTCGATCAATAACTTAAAACGTGACTTTTGGTGGGGCTGAAATCGCCTTTTCGTTTTCAACAGTGAAAGATGGTTTGGTTTTATAGCCAAACATCATCGCTGTTAAATTAGTTGGGAATGAACGCACATCAATATTGTATTGTTTGATCGCCTCGATGTAGCGATTACGTGCAACAGTGACGCGGTTTTCGGTACCCTCTAACTGCGCTTGCAAATCTCTAAAGCCTTGGTCAGATTTTAACTGCGGATAATTTTCACTCACGGCTAAAAGTCTTGATAAAGCTGAGGTCATTTCACCTTGTGCGGCAGTAAATTTAGCGAATGCTGCCTCATCGTTAATCAATTCAGGCGTGGCTTGAATACTGCCTACTTTAGCGCGTGCTTCAGCCACGCCAATAAATATTTCTTTTTCTTGTGCAGCATAACCTTTTACCGTGCTCACTAGATTTGGAATCAAGTCTGCGCGGCGTTGATATTGGTTAAGCACCTCTGCCCACTGCGCTTTAATTTCTTCATCACCTGTTTGGAAGCCGTTATAGCCGCAACCTGTAAGGCTAAGCGAAAAGGCAAGGGTTGCAAGTAATAAACTAATTTTTTTCATGGTTTTTTCCTTAAATATTAGGGATAAATTTAAATTGATTATGGTGCTGTTTATGTAGATTGCAAGTTAATCAATGTTAATTTTAGCAACTTTAAATCTTGCCAAGCTTCGCGTTTAAGCAGTGGATCGCTCAATAACTGCGCTAAGTCGTGGCTGGCAATTATTTGCGTGGTATTCACTTGATGCACTTTGCCGCGTAGTGTGCTTAAAGGCGCACTGGTGTTAGTGATTTTTTGTGCGGCTGCTTCACCTAATGCCAAAACCAGCTTAGGTTCAAAAGCCTGCATCTCATCATCAAACGCGATGACTAAGTCTTCACCGCGTTTTAACGCGATGGCTTTGAGCATATTGTCTAGCAATATGCCGGCTTCAGACTGGTAAAAATTCTCTGATTTTAAAGTGTTTATAAAGACTAAAACTGTAACAGCTTGTTTAGCAATCACAGCAGCTGGGTTAATCAAAACAGGCTCTACTGCGGCTGGCTCTACTGTGACTGGCACTTGAGTGACATCTTTTAAAGAAGCCTGCTCTATAACAAGGGGTGTTTTAACAGGCGCGTCAATGCTAGCTTGGAAGCCAGCTTTCAGCTGCCATGCTGGCAATAATTCTAACTCGCGCAATATATCGTTTCTATTCATTTAACACTTTGTTGTATCACATTTAGTCACTTCAAGCTGAGCCATGTTACAAGGCTATTCCCATTAAAATTGCGTCTTCTCGGCCTGCAACGGCAGGGTAATAATTGCGCCGTATTGCCATATCATTAAAGCCTACTTTTTCGTAGAGTTTAATGGCGTTCACATTAGAAACGCGCACTTCTAAAAATAGATTGGCGGCCCCTAATTCACGCGCTTTTTTCATCATTAAATCCAGCAAATA
>JANNBX010000143.1:0-10711 GCA_031385945.1 Methylophilaceae bacterium
ACTTAAAACTTAAAACTTAAAACTTAAAACTTAAAACTTAAAACTTAAAACTTAAAACTTAAAACTTATTTGCCGCCGACTAGGGCTTTAACTGCGCTGATTACATCGCCTGGCATCACTACAATTTTTGCATTTTCTGAAGAAGATAATCGGTTCATTGCGGTAATGTAGCGGTCGCCTAGTAAAAAAGTTGCAGCGCTGTTATTTTCTTGCACGGCAGCGGCAATCATGCGAATACTCTCGGCTGATGCATTGGCAGCGACTTGTTGGCCTTCAGCGTCTTTACGGGCGGCTTCTAGGCGAGCTTCAGCATTTAAAATAATCGCTTGTTTTTCGCCTTCTGAGCGTGTTACAAGTGCTACGCGTTCACGCTCAGCGCTAGCTTGCATTTCCATAGCGTGTTGCATATTTTGCGATGGTTTGATGTCTTGAATCTCAACAGATTTAACGGTTAAACCCCAGTCTAGCGCTTCGTCTGCGATGGCTACTTTTAGCTCGGCTTTAATACGGTCGCGTGAGCTGAGTGCTTGGTTTAAATCCATGCCGCCAATAATTGAGCGCAGGCTAGTTTGCACCATGTTGCGCATGGCTTCGCGAAAGTCTTCAATGCCATAAACTGCACGCTCAATGTTGGTGACTTTCATAAAGGCGAGCGCATTGGCTAAAATTACAGCGTTGTCACGGGTAATCACTTCTTGTTGTGGGATATCTAAAATAATATCTTTAGTGGTCACTTTGTAGGCTACGCGAGTAATGAGTGGGTTTACCACGCGCAAGCCTGGCTCTAAAATACCAGCAAATTTACCTAAACGCTCTGCTACCCATTCTTCGCCTTGCGGCACAATACGAATGCCTTTAAACGCTAAAATCACCACTGCAGCTAATAATATAAATCCAAATTCCATGACGCTTTCTCCTTTGATTAAACCGCTTGAACTCTTAAGCTATTACCTAAAATCTCGACGATTTCAGCTTTAGCACCTATTTCGATAGTGTGATCAGCAACAGCGGCCCATTCGCGGCTGCCCATAATGGCTTGTGCAAACTGAATGCGGCCATTCTCTGTGGGAGTCACAGTTGCGATGATGATGCCAACTTGGCCTGTGTATTCACCAGTTGACTGACCAATTTTGAGGTCTGGCATTTCAGCGATTTTAAAATGCTTCCATATAAAAATGCTGGCAAGTGACAAAACAGCGTATAAAATTATTTGTGCGGGTACCATAAAACTAGGAAAAAGCCAGGTGATTATTGCCATGACTAATGCACTAATACCAAACCACATTAAGTACAGTGTGGCGCTTAACATCTCAGCGCCTAGCAAGGCTAGGCCTAAGATTGCCCATATAGTTGGGTTATTTAGCATGTTTAATCCTCTTAAAGTTTGACTTCACTATAACAGAAATTTAACGACCATTTATGAACGTGGGCGCGCGCTTAGTATCTATTACATTATGAGTAAATTGATAAAACCTGAAGTGCATATTGTTTGGTTTAAGCGCGATTTGCGCGTGGTTGATCATATTCCGTTGGTAGAGGCGTGCCAAAGCGGTGCAGTGTTGCCGCTGTTTTGTTGGGAGCAAAATGTTATTAGTGGGCCAGATTATAGCTTTCAACACCAAGCTTTTACGCGGGAGTGTTTGGCTGAGCTGGCAGTAGCGCTTGAAAACTGCGGCTTGCAGTTGCATGAGTCGGCCTTGGGTATAGTGGAAACACTCCAGTATATTCAACAAAACTTTCAAATTGCTGCGCTATACAGCCATGAAGAAACAGGTAATGGGGCTACTTTTGCGATTGATTTAGCGGTTAAAAAATGGTGCGCTGCGCACCAAATTTTGTGGCATGAAACGCCACAAAATGGCGTGGTGCGGCGGCTAAAAACCCGCGATAGCTGGAATGCGCAGTGGGAAAAACGTATGCGTAGCAGTATTACGCCTGCACCGCGAGATGCGTTGGCAGCGCCAACGATTATATTACCCAACGCCATGCAGCATATCGCTAAGGGTGAAGATAAGCCTAAGCGCCAACAGGGCGGGCGTGCTAGGGGATTGCGTATTTTAAATAGCTTTTTAACAGACCGTGGAGCAGGATATCGTGGTGGTATTTCAAGCCCGCTTAAAGCGATTAAAAATGGCTCTAGGTTATCGCCTTACATCACGTTTGGCTGTGTCAGCATGCGCGAGGTTGTGCAGGCATCACGCGAGCAAGCCATGGCGCTCACACATCGTGATTTGTTTGAAAAAAAACTGGCAGGTGGCTTAAAAGGCTTTGAATCGCGCCTACATTGGCATTGCCATTTTATGCAAAAGTTAGAAGATGCGCCGTATCAAGAATTTGAAAATTTACACTCTGCTTACGATGGTTTGCGTGATGATTTAGTAACAACTATTGAGCAAAAGCGTCGCTTACAGGCTTGGCAAACTGGCACCACAGGCTGGCCGCTAATTGACGCCTGTATGGCCATGCTACGCCACACCGGCTGGATCAATTTTAGAATGCGCGCGATGTTAATGAGCACCGCAAGCTACTTATTTTGGTTGCATTGGCGTGAGTCAGGTCTACATTTAGCGCGCGAATTTTTAGATTACGAGCCTGGTATTCACTGGCCGCAAACACAAATGCAAAGCGGTACTACTGGTATTAACACTTTGCGTATTTACAACCCTGTTAAGCAAGCGCAAGACCACGACCCGCGCGGAGAATTTGTGCGTCACTGGTTGCCAGCACTCAAAAATATACCAGATACTTGGATTTTTGAGCCATGGCTCATGCCACATAACTTGCAGCTTAAATACGGCTGTGTACTTGATAAAGATTATCCCATGCCAGTACTCAATGTAGATTACGCTATACGGCGGGCAAGACTTAATTTAACTGCGCTACGTAAAGATGATGATGTCAGAAAGGAAGCGCAACTGATTGTTAAAAAGCATGGCTCAAGAGCGGGTATGGCAGGTGGTATTCGTGATAAAAATGGCAATATTAAGACAAAAAAAGCTAGTAAACTAAGCGCACTTGAGGCAACATCGAAAACTAAACAGCAGTTATTATTTTAAAGATAGTGTATGAGTGATTGGGGAGTAACATAATGGCTGACGACCGTATGGGCGCATTAAAATCTGGCTTTAGTACCACAATGATTAATAGGGTGCGCGTGCATACTGTGCGCCCAAAGCAACTGGCTGAGCCGCTAAAACTATTTAAACCAGTGAGGCTTAGTATCCCCGCTGATCGCAATGAACGCTTGCAATATATGCGTCGAATGTTCCCTGAGGCAGCTGGGCTAAACTTACGTGATGACTTTGTAGGTGGACGTCGCGAAGCGCTAAAAAGGCTCGAAACGATAGATGCAAAACGCTACAACGCAAATCGCAATTTTTTAAATGGCAGTGTAAGCCAGCTCTCACCTTACTTACGCCACGGCTGCATAAGCATGAAAGAAGTGTACGACTTTATCATGCAGAAATTTGGTGATGAAGGCCAACGCTTTATTACTCAGCTAGCTTGGCGAGATTTTTGGCACCATGTATGGGCAAAACATGGCGACTCAATTTTTAGTGATATGGAGCCTGCTAAAGTTAAGTTGAGTCGTGCCATACTGCCAGAAGACATTAAAACTGGGCATACTGGCTTGCCCTGTATGGACGGTATTATTCAAGATTTGCTCAATAACGGCTATGTGCACAATCACTCGCGTATGTGGTTTGCAAGCTATGCAGTGCACTGGCGCGGTATTGATTGGCGCGAGGCGGCAGATTGGTTTGAAGCGCATTTATTAGATGGTGATTTAGCATCAAATCATTTATCGTGGCAGTGGATCGCCTCAACCTTTAGCAGCAAGCCTTATTACTTTAATAAAGAAAATATTGGCCGCTACACTGGTGAAAAATACTGCGCAAATTGTGAGGCTATATGCCCATTTAATGACACTTACGAAGCGCTGAATGACCGATTATTTGATGAAATAAGTACGCCCGAGCAATACATGTACCCTGTGCCAAAAGTGGTAAAGCATGAGCCTATTAGCGCTACTGCCAAAGCCGTATTTGTGCATGACCAAATGCTTTCACCTAGCAACCCAGTATTGGGTGAAATGTTGCACCAAATATTTGTATTTGATCCAGCTTTTCATGGTAAATGGTCGCTAAATCGTTTACAGTTTGTGGCGGACTGTTTAGCTGAAATGCCAGAGGTAGAAGTGTGGAAAGGTGACACACACGAAACGTTAGAGCGTCGTGGTGTGGGGCATTTAATGTCGGAATACACACCGAACCGTACTTTAAAAGCGACTTTAATACCGTTTGGTACAAACTGGTTTCCGAAAGAAAAGCTCTCAACAGTTGAAATTAGTTCTAGGCGATTAGAGCGTTTTTCACGGTTTTGGCAAAAAGTTGGCCCAGAATTACTCGGTGAGCAGGCAGATAACAGAGCGAAACATAAACCAAAATAAAGGAAAATAATATGGGCATTGTCTTGTTAGTAGTGGTGATAGTCGTCGTTTTCTATTTTGTAGCGACCTACAATAGTTTAGTCAGTATTAAACATAACGTAGAAAAAGCTTGGGCAAATATCGATGTATTACTCAAGCAACGCAATGACGAACTACCAAAGCTAATTGACACCTGCAAAGCCTATATGACCCATGAAGCGCAAACTCTAGAGCGCGTGATTCAAGCGCGTATGGGTGTAGACGCAGCACGCCAAACGCAAGATATTACTGGGTTAAGTAAAGCAGAGTCAGTGCTCACTACCAGCCTTGGTGGCTTATTTGCAGTAGCTGAAAACTATCCCGATTTAAAAGCGGATCAAACTTTTTTAAATTTGCAAAGCCGTATTAGCGGACTAGAGAACCAAATTGCCGATAGACGTGAGTTTTATAACGACTCAGTGAATATCAATAATGTGCGTATTCAGCAGTTTCCTGATGTGCTGGTGGCGAGCACTTTTAACTTTGAGCGTAAAGAATTACTTAAGTTTGCTGCAGCTGAGCTGCAAGATATTGACGTTGCATCGCGCTTTAACAGCTAAATAAACCAGCACAGATTTAGCGCATCGTGTTTCACATGCTCAATGCTAAGCAAGTCAATTTTTTTGCATTGGCGGTTGCAGTAGCGCTTTTTATTTATGGCATGTCGAGCCATCAACATGGTGATTTTGAGGCTTGGCATGTTGCAATATTTATTGCGATTACAGCGAGTTTTTTTGCATGTGCATTTAATTATTGGCGCTTACTTAAAATTACCGAAGCGCCTATTTCAAGCATTGCCGCTGCCGCACAAGGCTATATTGAGTTACACGGCCGAGCTTCCATCGAAAAACCATTAAAAACACCATTTATAGGCACCCCTTGTGTGTGGTATCGCGCTCGGGTTTATGTGAACACTTACAACGATTCGCGCTCAAACGAGCCAACAGGCACAAGACTGCTGGAATACGTTGAAAGTGATCAAATATTTCAACTCAATGATGGTACGGGTATTTGTCATATTAACCCCGAGGGTGCAGAAATTATCGCTATACAAAAACGTACGCAAATGAGAAATGACCACCGTTATGTAGAAGAATATCTGCCTGCAGGCCAATATATACATGTGTTGGGGCATTTAAATACACTGCACAATCACATGAGTATTGAAGCAATTAACCATGATATGGGCTTAGAATTAACCGCGCTCAAGCGTAATCAGAGTAAATTATTAGCCCGTTTTGATCAAAATTTAGATGGCGAAATTGATTTGCATGAATGGGAAAAAGTACGGGCAGAAGTGCGGCGAGAAGTTGAAACGCGCCACCAAATTAAAGCAAACAACACAGCTTATACTCTTTCAAAACCTAAAAATAAGCAGATTTTTTTAATCTCAGCGCTTTCACCACAAGCTTTGCGTAGCAGCTATCAGTTATGGTCTGCGCTACATCTAACACTTTTAACTTGCTTAATTTTAGCAGCCTTACTGGTGCGCACACCGCAGTAAATACAAAACTGCTCATTTTTTAAATCGAGATTAATGCAATGGCAATGCAACCACGCACGCCGTTTTTGGCAGGTTTACCACTCATGATACTGACTGTGTTAGCGGTTGGCTTGTTGATGTATGCCAAATCTTTATTGCAACCAGGCTCAGATATGGGTAGCTCAGTTATAGGTTTGATTGTAGGTAGTGTGGCGCTGCTGTGTGGGTTACTAGCGCTGGGTTTTCTAGTGCGTATGATCAAAATTGCTGGTTTTAGCGAAACAATCAGTACTGTTTTGCTGATTATGCTGGTGGTTTATGCAGAAATCATGCTTTTCAATACCAGCGCAGAAATGAAAAAGCCGCCAACTGATTTGATTGAAATGCCACAACTAAGCGCGCGCGACCAAGCTTATACTGAGGGGGTAGTGTGGGGGCGCGAAAATATTGAAACGCGTGAATCTTGCGAAGCGCAATCTAAAAAAAGTGATGCTTATGCGGCTGATTTTATGCGCGGCTGTATTTTAGAGCTGGCTATTGTCGTGCCAAAACTGGCCCCATTTAATACAAGCAACCCTGATTACAAGGTGTTTGATATGACAATCACGCAGGAAATTTTGCCATTACTGCCAGATGGCGTTGAGCTGGTTTTGGCACAACGCGAGAATAACGGCTATAAAATCGCTATTCGCGCGTCCACTAAACTGGAAGACGCCTTTGGTTTAGCGAACAAAAATATAAAAGAACACTTCAGCAACTACAAACATACGCGTTTTAAAAGTGATGGCAACGTGATGGAAGATACCTTTTATATTGAGCAAAAAGCGAGCTCGTCTAATTAAATCGTAGTACGCGTGATTTGTTATAATGTTGCGTATGTCACTCGCACTAGCCCATACTGTTCAACCCATCTCTAAATTTTTGCTCTATTGGCATTTTGCTGCTAGTACTTTTCAGTTTGTGATCACTGGAAAACTTCGGTTAAACAATGGCGATTTACCCAAATCAGGGCATCAAATTCCTGCTGATTTTTGTGGTGTAGGCGTTGCAGCATCTAGCGACCCCGCATACCCAGCTTATTTGATAGCACAACTCAAAACACTCAATGTAAAACAAGTGCGGTTAGATTTTACTTATGGTGATTTTGAAACCGCAACGGGTAAATTACTAACAGCTTTAATGGCCGAAAAGCTTAATATTTGGCTACATTTAGTGCAGCCAAGCAAGGCCGCGAGCCGCATGGAATTAACTTCCGAACAGGCAAGCTGGGCGAGTTTTGTAGAGCAAGTTGTCAGCATTTATGGCGATAAAGTAAGTGTGATTGAAATTGGCTCAACCATTAACCGCGTGCGTTGGGCGGGTTATCGTTTGGCTGGTTTTTTTGCGGCTTGGCGCATTGCGCACTCAATTATTAAAACTAAAAATATCACGCCAAATATAATATTAGCAGGGCCAAATATCACTGATTTTGAGCCAATTTATAACATTGGTTTTTTAAGTTTAATGGCTAAATATCAGGTGTTGCCAGATATACACACCGATAATTTATTCGCCGAACGCAGCACCGAGCCAGAGCGCTATGACCATAAAATAGCAGGACGAAAATTAGCCAATTGTTTGCGTTATAACTTAATTAAAAAATCGCATTTATTACAAAAAATCGCTCAACAATACCAACTTAAAACGGCATCGCCATCCGCCTTTTGGACGCTACCGCGAATTGAGCGCGTATTACCCAATGCTGAGCAAAAACAAGCAGATTACCTCACGCGCTACTTAGTGCTTACCGCTGCCAGCGGCTTAGCGTCAGCCTATTGGGGCCCACTGATTTGTCACCGTGAAGGCTTAATTGACGAGGGTGATTTTGAATACCCAAGATTAGAGCGCATTACCCATTATGCTAGTGTGCGTGGTGAGTCAGCCAATTACCAACTACGCCCAGCATTTTGTGCGCTTAAAACCTTTCAACAGTTTGTGCCAAATAGCCAATATTGTGGGCGCTTAAATAGCAGTCAACATTTAGAAATTCACGCCTTTCAACAGCCTGATTTTGTAGTGCATATTGCATGGGCAATCAACGGGAATGTGGCGAAATTGAATGATTGTTACACAGCAGAATGTTTAGGAAATGTGAGCGTTTACTCTCAAGATGGGCAAGATAAAAAAACACAACTCATTACTGAGTCACCTATTTATTTAGTGTTCAAGCAAGCTGTTTCAATTAAAAAAACGGCAGATGTCATACCAAAATTAGTGATTAACAAGAACATCAATCAGCAATACTTTTGGCTTGAAGACGCCAACTGGCAAGGCATGATATTGGCTGATAATCAACAAAATGCCGAATTATTATTTGCCAATTTACACCCTAGTAAACTTGAAATACCCAATAAAGCGGTCGCATTACGCCACGCCAGAAATGCCATTTGGACAGTGGCTAGCCCATTAAATGAAGCTGTAAAAATCGTCGTCAAAAAACCCGTGCGCATGCACTGGCACAAACAAGTAATGGATAAAAATAAACCATCAAAAGCACGCCGTAGCTGGAATGGCGCGTGTGAATTATTACGGCGCGGTATCGAAACGGCTAAGCCAATTGGCTTTATTGAGGCTAAAGAAAACAGCTTATTTGATAACTATTATTTCTGCGAATTTGTGGCGGGTGATTTGTCAGTTCGCGATGTATTCAGCGCGTTTGCTAAAGGTGATTTTTCAAGTTTCAGTAAAGAAACAGTGTTTGTGCCGCTGGTAGATTTTGTGCAAGAAATGCATAACAAAGGTGTGTTTTTCCGAGATTTATCAGGCGGTAATGTGCTGATCAACAAAGCGGAGATGACATTTAGCCTGATTGATACTGCGCGCATTTACGCTTATCACTACCCGCTTACAATGGCCGATAGGCTCTCAGATTTAAGCCGTTTATGTAACAAATTAAACCCTGATCAGCGTAATGAATTTATGCGGCTTTACTGCAAAAAAATCGGCAGAAATTTTGGCGTGATGCAAAAAATTCCATTTATTATTTACGACACGAAAGTCGCTATTAAGCGGCAATTTAGAACGTTTAGACGTGCACTGCGGACGTAGCAATAGTTGGTTAGGATATAATAAATTTGCTTTAAGCCTGATACCAAATCAAAAAATCAATTTAATAAGGAAAAATAAAAATGGGCGTTGTAGATAATGAACAGCAAGAAAAGCGCGGCAATGTTTTGGCTGCATTATGCGTTGCAGTAATATTGGCTATTCCTATAATCAATATGTTCGCAGGTGCAATATTAGTGGTTCAATGGGGATTAAAGATACTAATCAAATCGTCTAGCATGTTTAAAGACTTGGGTTTATTTTTAGGTTTTGCAGCGGCAGTAAGTCTTGCTGCGTTCTTTGGCTTGGATAATATAGGCCAAAAAAATGTTTCTTATGTCATGGTGTTTTTACCACCATTTATAGTGGCATTTTTCGGCTCTTTATATTTACTGAACAATATCAAGTCTTTACATGATTAGTTTTTAGCAAATATAGAGATTCAACATTATCGTATTTGCACGCTAATTTGAATCTCTATATTTCTTCTCACGATACAGCGTAGCCGGCAATAACACATGTGCCAGCGCGCGCTCAGCTAACCCTGCATCACCCTCATCACGAATATTCTCAAGCTTTTTAAGCTGCTTATTATAAGTTGCAAAAATAGGCGCTTTTTGTGGGCGTAAAACGACCACCTCATTGCCTTCCATCCATGCATAATTATCCTCAAACTGCATCATGGCGCGGCCTTGTTCATCTTGTAACTCTGCCGCGATATCGCGACCTTGCTCATCTTTTAATTCTGCCGCGATATCGCGGCCTATCATGGGGTAACTACTTTCAATACCCATCAGCGACAGCGCCGTAGTTGGCAAATCCACTTGGCTAGCGACAGTGGTAATGCTTTTGTGTGTTAAATCTGCCCCTAAAATGAGCGCAGGTAAGTGAAAGTTTTTCACAGGTACAAGGCTTTCACCACGGATTCTAATATCGTGGTCGGCAACAATCACAAATAGCGTATCTTGCCAATAAGCAGATTTTTCGGCTTCTTTAAAAAATGCACCCATGGCGTAATCGGCGTATTTTACCGCGTTATTTTCAGTGGCTTTTGGTTGTTCGTGTAATTCAAATCTGCCATCAGGGTACTCAAACGGTGAGTGATTGCTTGAGGTAAAAATCAATTTAAAAAATGATTGATTTTCCAAGTGACTTTTTAAAATTTCCGTATGCGCGCGGTTAAACACATCTTCATCACTCGCGCCCCAGCTGCCTTTAAAAATGGCGTCTTTAAAATCGCTTTCGTCCACAATATGGTCAAAACCATTACCTAGAAAAAAGTCCGCCATATTATCAAAATGTTTCTCACCGCCATATAAAAACTGACTGTGAAAGCCTTTTGTTTTTAACAAAGATGCTAACGAAAAAAAGTTATTTTGTGAGAGTGATAATTTCACTGTGCTTTGCGCTGGTGTGGGTAAAAAGCCAGTCACTACCGCTTCAATGCCGCGCACAGAGCGAGTGCCTGTGGCATACAGTTGCTCAAACCACCAGCCCTTAGTTTTGAGCTTTTCAAGCTCTGGAGTCACCGCAATGCCACCTAACGACTCCACAAATGTCGCGCCCATGCTCTCTTGCAAGATGATAACGAGATTCAATGGTTTGGCGCGTTTAATGGCAGGCGTGGCAATAGTTTCAGTGGGTATTTCCACATTATTGGTAAATGTTTGGTTGCT
>JANNBX010000168.1:0-12710 GCA_031385945.1 Methylophilaceae bacterium
CACGTTTGTATGACATATGAGCCAGTTGAGTCTAAATACGTTGCTGGTCAAGCATGGGTTGGTGCTACATTAACGATGTTTGCAGGTCCTGACGGTGTTATGGGTGGCTTCGGCGCTTACAACCCAATGACAAACAAAAAAGTATGGTACAACAAAGAGAAGTTCTCAGCTTGGGGCGGTGCTTTAACAACTGCATCAAACTTAGTATTCTACGGAACTCTTGACCGTTGGTTAAAAGCTGTAGATGCATCAACAGGTAAAGAACTTTGGAAATTCCAAGTAGGTTCTGGCGTGATTGGTAATGCATTTACATACGGCCATAAAGGTAAACAATATGTTGGTACACTATCAGGTATTGGTGGTTGGGCTGGCGTTGCGATGAACCTTGGTATGACTAATGACACAGACGCACTTGGTGCTGCTGGTGGTTACAAAGAACTCACTAAATACAACGCTGCTCCTGGCGGCGGTGCATTGACAGTGTTCTCACTATAATTAGTTTCAAATCAGTAGCTGTTTCGGCAGCTATTGGTTAGAACTAACTAATAGTTAGTCAGTCATATAAACACCCTGCTTCGGCGGGGTGTTTTTTTATTATTAAATTTTAAGCTGGTATAATTGACTGCTGACTAAAAAGGAATCGCGAATGAAACAATCAAAACAACTATTACAGATTGTATTTACAGTACTTGCACTAAGCTCTATCAATGCATTTGGTGTTGAAGCAGATAGCAATTCACGTATCGGCGAAGCAAGACGTGTTGAAGATCCAAACGAATTTAAAGTATGTGCAGACCAAGATGGCTTGCCATATTCAAACGACAAATTAGAAGGCTTTGAAAATAAGATTGCAGAAGTTATTGCAGCTGATTTAGGCAAAAAACTATCTTATATGTTCTGGTATGACAGACAGGGTTTTTTACGCAATACACTAAACGCCAATAAATGCGATGTTGTAATGAGCACAACATCAGACTACGATGCGCTACTTACTACTAAACCGTACTACCGTACAGGTTATGTATTCGCTTACAGAAAAGATAGCGGTTTAAATATCACATCATGGGATTCGCCTGATCTTAAAAAATCCTATATTGGTGTTGTAGGTCAAACTCCACCATCAATCCCATTGAATGATAATAATTTAATTGGTAACTCTCGCCCATACCGACTACAACGAGATCTAAACTTTGGTCCAGGTTATATTATGGATGACCTAATCAAAGGCGATATTCAGGTTGCCATTTTGTGGGGCCCGATCGCAGGTTTTTATGCAAAACAAGCTATGGTTAAATCAGGCGTAGATATTGTAATTAACCCTGTACCAGAGTACGAGTTAACTAACCCAAAAGGTAAACAGTATTGGAACTTATCTATTGGCGTACGTAAAAAAGATAAAGAGCGTATGGCAATGATTCAAGGTGCGCTTGATCGTAACCAAGATAAAATTTTCAAAATAATGGATGATTTTGGAGTGCCACATTTCCCTGTAGTTGAAGGTGATAGCATTCAAAAAGTTTACAACAAGAGTATTAACAAAAAATCAGAAGCTACTGAAAAGCGTGGCGATGCAATACCCAAAGCAGAATAGTTGTAAATTAGTATTAAATAGGTAGTTTTTTTATGTAAACCGCTAACGTGCGTCAACCTAAGAAACTGGCGTTCGTTTAGTATTTACAAGAGTTTCAAAAGTAGTTATTAAAAAGTGGTTGTTAAATCTGAGGAGATATCATGTTTGGTAATAAAGTATTAAAAACAGTAGTTTTAGCTTCGACACTCATGCTAACAAGCTTGGGTTTTTCAATGCAAGCTAATGCAGCCTGTGCTTTTGTAGCAACACAAGACGGTAGTCCAATTGCAATTAAAGATGAATTGTTTACAACACCAGAAGCAAAAGAGTTCAAAGAAACATGTATCAACCCTTACACAAAACGTTATGCTGCTGAACCTGACCTAGGCAAAAAAGCGAAAAAGCATTATGGTAGCTACTCATGCTCACAATGTCACGGCCCAGGCGGTACAGGTCAAACTGGCCCAAGTATTGTTGATGAAAACTGGCAGTATGCTAAACACATCACAGACAAAGGTTTGTTTGAAACGATTTGGCATGGTACAAACAACGGTATGGGTGCAAAAGGCCGTGGTTTAATGGTTGAAGGCGATATGGAAACAGGCTTTGACGTAGATGAATTGCTACAGTTAATCGGTTGGTTCCGTATGAATTACAAAGGTACAGGCGAAAAGCCATGGTTACAGTAATTTAATGTAAAACAGATCAAAAAGGCTACCTCGGTAGCCTTTTTTTTGATGCTTGCATGCGCGATTTAAGCTAAAATTAGTCTACAAAAATAATTATTAACAATCTTATGATTTGTCTGAGGAATTTATAAATGCAAGTGACTAAAATTTTAGCAGTATCGGCTCTCACACTCAGTTTGTTAGCTTGTGGTGATAAATCAGCATCAACAAATAGTGGCTCGCAGCCGGCCGCTGCGAGTGATGTTAAAGCAATTTCGTTTGTAAAAACAGCAGATGGCACGCCACTTGCTATAGATCCTAAGTATTTCGATACTCCTGCTGCTAAGGAGTTTTTAGCAACAGGTAAAAATACGTATATTGGTAATGCTGACGCAATGGCAAGAGGCAAGAAGATTTATCAGCTTTACTCATGTACTCAGTGTCATGGTCCCGCAGCAAAAGGTCAGGTTGGACCCGGTTTAACAGGCCCCAACTTTAATTATGCGAAAGATGCCACTAATAAAGGTATGTTCGAGACAATTTGGAACGGTACTAATAACGGTATGGGTGCTAAGGGCTTGGGTTTAATGGTTCCAGGTGACTTTAAAGAAGGCTTATCTCCAGATGATGTATTAAAAGTGATTGCTTGGGTTCGTAGCAATGGCACACTGACTGGTAATGAGTAATTAAGGATTATATGCAAGCTGGTTCAATGTTGCACCAAGTTGTCATTGTAGGCGGCGGTGCAGGTGGTTTAGAGTTGGCTACAAAATTGGGTGACACTTTAGGTAAAAAAGGTGTCGCCCAAATAGTATTGGTAGATCGTATCAAAACCCATGTTTGGAAACCGCTATTACATGAAATTGCGGCAGGCAGCATGAACCCAGAAAAGCATGAACTAGAGTATATTGCTCAGGCTCATTGGCATCACTTTAAGTTTCGTTTAGGTAGTATGGAAGGCCTGAATCGGGCTGAAAAAACCATATTAGTTTCGCCAACTTATGATGATGATGGCGTTGAGGTGATTCCTAGGCGTAATATTCCATACGACACTTTGATTATTGCAGTTGGCAGCACTACTAATGATTTTGGAATCGATGGTGCCTTAGAGCATTCCATTGCACTTGATACGCAAAATCAAGCAGAAAAATTCCACCAGCATTTGCATAACGCACTACTGCGCGCACAAACCCAAACAGCACCCATCGCAGCAGGTCAGCTTGAAGTTGTAATTGTTGGTGCTGGTGCTACAGGTGTCGAGTTAGCGGCTGAATTGCACAATACAACACGTGAATTAGCGGCTTATGGATTAGATAAAATTGACCCTGATCGTGATATTAAAATATCGCTTATTGAAGCGAGTAGTCGTGTTCTGCCTGCATTACCACCTAAACTTTCACAAGCCGTATATGTTGAGTTAAGTAATCTAAAAGTTCAAGTATTTACTGACGAGCGCGTAACTAAAGTAACGCCACAAGGTGTTCAAACGCACTCTGGTAAATTCGTTCCTGCGGCATTAGTTGTTTGGGCGGCTGGCATTAAAGCGCCTGATTTTGTAAAAACGTTAGGTTTAGAAACGAATAGCATCAATCAATTAGTCGTTAAAACCACATTACAAACAACGCTCGATGATAGTATTTTCGCATTTGGTGATTGTGCTGCCTGCCCACAACTCAATAAGCCAGATAACGTGCCGCCACGTGCTCAAGCCGCTCACCAGCAAGCTGCTATGCTATATAAATCAGTTAAGTGTCGGGTAGCGGGTAAAGATAAGTTACCAGAATATAGCTACCGTGATTATGGCTCACTAGTGAATTTAGGTCGTTATACAACAGTGGGTAGCTTGATGGGCACATTGTCTGGCGGCAGTATGTATATTGAGGGGTTAATCGCCCGAATGATGTATCAATCATTATATAAAATGCATTTAATCACGCTGCATGGGTTTACCACAGTGATGTTACAAACAATTGCTAGAATGATTACGCGCCGCAGCGAAGCGCAAGTTAAACTGCACTAAAGACACGAGCGATGCTAAAAAACCACATTTGATTTTAAATGTGGTTTTTTTATGTATGCCATAAGCGATGTAGGCTACTAGCTGTAAGCCTTTATTGTTTAAATCGCCTGTTATGTTGAAATAGATTGATAATGAAATCAGAGTAACAGCAATAAATTATTGATGATGAACCTCAGATATTAGACCTTTATGCAAAAGTCTCTACTGAGATCAGTGATACTCAGTATCTTTGTAAAAGCGTGTAATTAGATACATGGACACGCTGATAAACAGGCCGAAAACTAAAATAATCGTGTTTACGCCACTCAATGTGAAGAAGTGACCAATAACAGGTAACCCAACATCAATCTTGTAATTGGCCGATAACATGTAACCGTATACGCCAGTCATAATCAGAATACCTAGATTCTCGTTAAAGTTTTGTACGGCAATTGAGTGACCAGCACCGATTAGTTCATGGCCGCGATGTTGAAGTAGAGCGTTCAATGGCACAACAAAGTAGCCACTCAAAATACCTATAGCTAGCATTAGCATGCTGGCAAATAACACATTGTTAATGACTATCATCAAGAGCATTAAAATCCCCATTGCAATACCAGCTGGTAGCACTTTAATGGATTGCTCAATCTTTACGTAACGTGCGGCAATTACTGAGCCGATGGCAATACCCACTGCAACAATCGCGGTGAGCTGTGTAGATTGCTCCAGATCATATTTAAGAGCAGAAGCTGCCCAAACAATCACTAATAAGCGCAGAGTCGCGCCTGCACCCCAAAACAAGGTAGTGACCGACAACGAAACTTGACCTAGCTTATCTGACCATAACACAATAAATGAATGCCAAAAATCTTTAAGAATCAACCAAGGATTCTTTTGCAACAAAGAACGTTTAATATCTAATTTAGGAATGTAGTAGTTAAAAAAAGCTGCGGCTACATAGAGTAAAGTAATGAAAATCATCGCCGTATGAGGGTTGTCATTAGCGAGTTTGCCACCAATAATTGCACCTAAAATAATCGCAGCAACTGTTGTGCCCTCCATCCAGCCATTGGCTACTACTAAATCTTTAGGCGGTAAATATTCAGTCAAAATACCATATTTAGCAGGTGAGTAGGCGGCTGCACCTATACCTACAATGCCATAAGCAAATAAAGGTTGTAAGCCAAGCAACATGCTTAAACTACCAATAAACTTGATACCATTTGACACAAACATGACTCTGCCTTTGGGAAAGGCGTCAGCAATTGAACCTACGTAAGGTGCTAAAATAATGTATGAAAACACGAAAAACTGCAGCAAAAGTGGCGTATGCCAAACAGGCGCTTTTGATTCAGTTAATAAGGCAATAGCAGCAAATAATAAAGCATTATCAGCTAGCGCAGATAAAAATTGCGCAGCTAAAATAATGTAAAAACCGCGATTCATAACAAAATCAAGCTATAAGATTTCTGCTGCAAAATCAGCTAATCGTGAACGCTCACCACGTTGCAGTGTGATATGGCCGTTATGATCCCAACCTTTAAAACGATCGACCACATAGGTTAGGCCTGAACTGCCCTCAGTTAGGTAAGGTGTGTCGATTTGTGCAATATTACCCATGCACACCACTTTAGTGCCAGGGCCTGCACGTGTGATTAGGGTTTTCATTTGTTTTGGTGTTAAGTTTTGTGCTTCATCGATAATTAGGAATTTATTTAAGAAAGTTCTACCGCGCATAAAGTTAAGAGATTTTACTTTAATACGAGTACGTATTAAATCTTGCGTTACTGCACGTCCCCAATCGCCTGCTTCGTCATCGGTTTTGTTTAGTACATCTAAATTGTCTTCTAGTGCACCCATCCATGGTGCCATTTTTTCTTCTTCAGTACCTGGTAAAAAGCCAATATCTTCGCCCACTGGCACGGTGACGCGCGTCATTATGATTTCTGAATATAGCTTTTTATCTAACACTTGCGCCAAGGCAGCTGCCAGCGTGAGTAAAGTTTTACCTGTACCTGCTTGGCCGAGCAGGCTCACAAAATCAATATCAGGGTTCATCAATAAATTAAGTGCAAAGTTTTGCTCACGATTACGCGCGACTATCCCCCAAATATTATGTTTTGGATTCATGTAATCTTGAATCACTTCTAGTACCGCTGTATTACCTTCTACACTTTTTACAATGGCGTAAAACGGTTTATCTTGCTCAAAATAAATAAACTCATTATTGAGTAATGTTTTACAAATTGGCCCTGTTACGCGGTAGAACATGCGGCCAGATTCTTGCCAAGACTCAATGTCTTTACTGTGCGTTTCCCAAAAATCATTGGGTAGCTCTTTCATACCACTGTATAAAAGCTCGCTGTCTTCAAGCACTTTGTCGTTAAAGTAATCTTGCGCTTGCACACCTAATGCACGTGCTTTAATACGAATATTAATGTCTTTACTTACCAATATAACTTGACGGTCACCATGGCGCTTTTTAAGATCTAGCACTACTGCTAATATTTTATTGTCAGCGATTCCGCCCGCAAGTACAGGTATATCTACTGTGACTGCATGCGTTTGAATAAATAATCTGCCTGTAACATGCTTATTACCTCTAATAGCTAGCGGTGCGCCATCGTCTAAATTGATAATATCGTCGCCAATAATCTCATCTAAATTACGGCTCGCTTGGCGTGCGTTGCGAGCAACCTCGGTAATACCTTTTTTATTATTATCTAACTCTTCAAGCGTGACCATGGGCAGGTAAATATCGTGCTCTTCAAAGCGAAACAAGCTAGAAGGGTCATGCATGAGCACGTTGGTATCGAGCACAAACAACTTAGCGGAGTTAGATTTTTTGGTCATAATTTTAAGTTCGTTTGTTATCGTTAAGTTTCAGAAATATCTATAGTGCGTGAATTAAAGCCAGTACCGCTGGCGCATGGCCATCAGCTTTGACGCCACGCATTTCATGCACGCAAATACCATTTTTATCGATGATAAAAGTCGAGCGTTCTATGCCGCGTACCTGTTTGCCATACATATTTTTTTGTTTCATTACACCAAAAATACCGCAGGCAAGCTCTTCGGTATCTGCTAAAAGTTCAAATGGGAAACTGAATTTAGCTTTAAAGTTTTCGTGTGATTTTAGACTATCACGAGAAATACCAACGATTTCAGTGTTCAGTGCTTGAAACTCAGCATAGTGATCGCGAAATTGCATGCCTTGAGTAGTACAGCCGGGTGTGGAGTCTTTTGGGTAAAAGTAAATAACTAGATTTTTGCCCAAATAATCAGCAAGATTGAATGTTGTGCCTGAAGTGGCAGGTAAACTAAATGGTGGAACAGGTAGGTTTAACATAGGCTTATTGGTTTCTGTTATCTATCATTGTTGTTAAAAACGCCGAGATTAGCAAGCCCAATTTGCAGCTTTGCGCACTAAAAAATAATGTTTTGAGGCAATTGGATATGAATACTCGTGCCACCTTTAGGATTTGCGTTAAACGCAATCGTTCCGCCAAGCGCCTCACAAACTTTATATGAAAATGGAATGCCAAGCCCAGTACCAAAGCGTTTAGTTGATGGCCCCGGGCTACTATAATTAGGGTTAGGAATAAACGGCATACCATTGCCAGAATCATTAATAATAATGCTATAAAAATCAGCGGTGGACGTAAAGTAAATACTAATTTGACCGCCGTTTGCGCTTGCATCTATCGCATTTGATAATAAATTATAGAGCATCTGCTCCATTAAATGTTGGTCTGTGGTGATTGTACACTCCAGTTTTTTAGCGTCTGGCAACGTTAGTTTGAGCGATTTTTCTTTAAGTTTTAACTGTAATGGGTTAAGCGCGCCTTGAATAAGCTGCTCTACTGCAATGGGATTGAGTTGCGGTTTCATAGGAATCAAATAAGCAAGCAAGCCGCCAGTCCAGCGCTCTAGGCGATCAACCGTGCTGATAATACCGCGCAAGGATTCACGGGCGTCAGCTGGTAGGGTATCGTCATCAGCTACTTGGGCGGTGGCGCGAATACTTGCCAAAGGATTGCGAATATTGTGTGCCAACATGGGTACCAACAAACCTTGTGCAGCTTGCTTCTCAGTTTTAATCAATAATTCTTGGCTTACTTTTAAGTCTTCAGCCATTTGGTTAATGGCAATCGATAAAGTACGTAAATCTTTAGCGCCTGACTCTGGCGCTTGATACGCTAAGTTCCCCGTACTAATTTCGCTGGTGGCTTTCAATAGGTTTGTAATGGGTCGCACAATAGCGCGATTTAAAAAGTAGCGAGAAAATAATACTAAAAATAAAGCGGTAATAATCGGAATAAACAACCATAGGTATGAACGCGTTTTAGCGCTATCTAGTTTGTTTTGTACTTCTTTTTGTTTAAGCGATAGTAATTGCTCAGCACGGGCTGAAACGGCTTCGTAGCGGGCAAAAACGCCAGTTTCTAAATCACTATTGAGTGATTTTTTAATGCGCTCACTATTAAATGAATTGCTAAGTTTGAAAATATAGGTAGTTTCAGAAATAAAGCTGGCATAGCTATTTTTAATTTCAGCAATCGCTTTTCTTTCTTCATCATCTTCAGCTAGATTTTCAAGCTTTATGAAGTGTGCACTAAGCTTTTTGGTATATTCGTTGTACTCATTAAAGGCTTCAAAATCAGCTAAAAAGAATGCGTCAAATAGCTCTTTCATTTGGCGATATAAATCACCACGAGTTTGCTGAATTTCTTGAATTAACTGGTTAATACGGTAAGACTCTTGGGCAGATTGATCCCAGGTACGTACACCCATAAACCCTGCCGAACATGCGATTGTTACCAAAAAAATGAAAATCAGCTCATGGATAAGTAACAGTTCTTTGAGTGATTTAGGTGAACGCATAGCAATATTCTGGTGGATAATTTAGCTGTTATTCAAGCTTAAATGACACAGGCACGGTTACTTTAAAGCTACGACCTTTTAACGCATCTGGCGGTGCTAGTGGGAGCGCTTTACGTAACATTTCCAAGGCTTTTTTATCGAGCACTTCATAGCCACAAGATTGAATAACCTGACCATCTTTTAAGTTACCGTTGCCATCTAACTCAACTTCAAGAGCACATTCACCTTGCCAGCCACGCGTTTGTGCGATACGTGGATACTCTTTATGCTTAGCAATTGCACGCCCCAACATACTGCTGTAGCGGTTTTTTGCGGCGTCAATATCTTCTGTACTAGGCTCAACTGATTTTATAGGTTCGGCAGGGGCTGCTTGCACGGTTGCCACTGGCACGCTATCGGCTTTGGGCGCAATAGCTAGCACCTCGCGTGGTGTTTCTGCCAATATTGGCGCAGTAGTTGGTGGTGGTGCTTTAATTTCAGATGGTGCAAAAACCGCTGGTGTTGGTGGTTTTATTTGTGGTTTAGGCTCTATTATTTTTTTAGGTTTTGGTGGTTCTGGAGCAGGCGCTAGTTCTGGTGGCAAAGGGTCAGGTGGTTTTGGCGCTTCAACTTTTTTTTGCAATTCTACAATAATTTCAATTTTCTTTTCAGCCGTAGCAATGTCCCAATTTGGAATCAGCATAAAAAATAAAAAATGTACCAGCATTGAAGCGGTAAGCGTACAAATTAAAAGGTGTTCTTTAACAAAAGAATAACGCGCTGGAGTTGCCACAGAGTGAGGTGAAAATGCTTAAATAAAGATGAATGAGAATGATTATACTATAAGAGCTTGTTTAGTGAAATACGAAGTTTTTATGCTAAGCAATTCAATTCATTCACTTTTTTCAGATAAATCGGTTATATACAGCCAGTATTCGGTTGCTAAATCACTCCCATTCTAATTGCGGAAATATATTGTTAATATTACGACGATTTGCAATATCGAATAACTGCCAGTTTGATTTTTCACTTTGCGCAGCTGTATTCATGGTGTGCTCCATCGTTTGACCTTTTTTGATATTGGCGCGTATATCAGCCAGCAATACGTTTAAATAGCGCTGTTCATTGTTAAATGCTTGCAGCCAGTCTGTCGGTATTGGTCCATGCCCAGCAACGACTTGTTTGAGTGGCATGATTTTCAGTTGATCAATTAAAAGAATCCAGCCTTTAATATCACCCTCAATCACTGGCGTGCGCTCAATAAAGAGTAAATCACCTGTCCATAATGTTTGGGTTTGATTATCCATTACGGTTAAATCGGTATGCGTATGCGCTGTAGGCCTTGCTGATAGCGCAAGTGAGCGCTTACCAATATCCAGTGTTAGCAGATCTTTAACACTTAAGGTTGGCTTGACTATTTCGCTACCTAGCGCGTCAGCGCCTAAGTAAAGTTTGTTGATTCGAGTATATTGCTCACGTCTTGTTTCTAGTGCATCTGCTAATTTAAAGTGGCCTACAAATTGCGGTTTGTCATCTAAAAACGCAGCATTACCAAATACATGGTCTGGGTGTAAATGGGTATTAATCACGTATAAAATTGGCAATGACGTGACTGATTTAATCGCTGTGCGCAGGGCTTTGCCTACTTTTAAGCTGCCGCCTGTATCAATCACTGCAACGCCTTTGCTACCCACAATAAAGCTCACATTGCAAATATCGCCTTGGTAACCGTCATCGATATCTTGATGTACGCCGTGATGCACGTAAATACCATTGCCTAGATGCTGCATATTTAAAGCGATTGGCGCATGCAAGCTAGTAGTTGATGCACAAGCAGCCAACAAAAAATATAAAGCCATGACGGTTATTTTTAGCATAAAACACTCAATCAATTAAGGTTAACGTAATGATTATGACAGTTTGTATGCTGATTATTGTGATTTTAATCACACAACTTTTAGTGCAATATTTTAATGAGAAGAAATACATAGCGTGATTTTGATTCACCTGACAAAGCTCCTAAATGAGCTATATTTGCAGTAAACTATCGTTAGTTTTTTATCACTTTAAAATTATAGGAGTAAAAATGACAAAATATAACAAAGTCGCTATTTTGTTACATTGGTTAATTGCAGTGGCTATTATTGGTATGTTCTTTTTAGGCTGGTTTATGACCGACCTACCTAAAGAAGGTGCAAAAGCTATGTCATATGACCTGTTTAACTGGGGTATTTATACTTGGCAGCTTGCTGAAGAAGCCTCACCAAGAACTTTTTATTATAATTTACATAAATCAATAGGCTTTACGCTTGTATTTTTTGTGGTGTTTCGCCTTTATTGGCGAATTTCACACAAACCGCCAGCTATTTTGGCGAGCTACAAAGCCTGGGAGCGAAAGCTAGCGACAGGTGCGCATCACAGCTTATATGCCTTAATGATATTACTACCATTAAGTGGCTTAATTATGACACTAGCCAGTAAGTATGGTCTGAAATGGTTTGGCTTAAAAGTATTTGGTGGCCTGGATAACACGCCATTGAGAGAAGCTTTTGCAGAAGTACATGAGATTATTGGTGTAGTGATTTTGTTGATACTGGCACTGCACATTGCAGGCGCGCTTAAGCATGCCATAATTGATAAAGATGGTACTTTAAAGCGTATGTCGTTTTTTAAATAGCTAGTTGTGATTAGTTATCGCAATAAACTTGTATGGCAATCATGTAAAAGCTAAATAAAAAGGGCGCTAATCGCGCCCTTTTTCATGGTGATCAATCACCACTTATTATGTATTTAAATCCGCTTTGTGTTCAAAAGTTTTACCTTCATTATCTTTTAATTTTACCTCCATGCTACCTGGTTCTTTAGGCATAAAATTAAAGCGCAAGTAAGGATCTTCAGCCGTACCTACACCAAAATGTACCTGCATCACTGGGTTGCCATTGTATGTAAAGTCAGCTTTTTCCATAAAAAATGCAGGTTTATAGCCGCCCGATGGATCACGCTGTAAGCCAGTGTACATGGGGTGTTTTACAATAAAGGTTGTCGCTACGGGCGCACCTACTTTTGCGCCTTCTGCAAAATTCATTTTGACTTTACCGCTGGCTGCGCGAATTGCCGCTTCATCACCATCTACCATACCACCACAGCCACCAGCGGCGCGTATTTCAATTTTAGTCATGAATAATTTGCCATCAGCTGTTTCACCAATTGCGCGCACAAATGAATCAGTTTCCATGCGAATACGTGTGGCTAATTCAAATTGGCCAAGCGCCTCAGTGAGTGTGTAAGTTGCAGTGAGTGGTATTGGGTTTGCATCCACCAAAATATAGAGCTTTTTAATAGCATCAGCCTCACCCACAGTGCGATCAATATTGATAGTGAATGGCACTTGCGCGCCGCTCTCAGCACGGCGGGGCGCGGTTAAGCGTATAAATGGTGCATTTTCTTCAATGGTGCGGCCGGCAAAGAAAGCCTCTTTAACCACAGGCCAAAGTTTAGGGTCTGCTTCTGCGTTGGCATTAAAACTCAGTGATATAAGCGCAAGCGCGCTCATCAAACCTGCTATCAACTTTGCTGTGAATTTCTTGTTCATTCTATTCTCCGCCGTAAC
>JANNBX010000173.1:0-2175 GCA_031385945.1 Methylophilaceae bacterium
CCGCATTGGCCGCGCCACCGAGCTGATTAATGGCTGCAAGATTAGCAATTTTTTGCAAATCAGTCGTTGATTCTGGCGCAACTATAATGCTTTGGTTGGCTGCAAACTGCGTTAAATGTTTGGCTAAGTAAGATGACTCATCTGGCAAGCCACGCATGCCGACAATCCAGCGCTCAGAGTTTTTACCAAACGAAACCGTTTCAAGCTCACTTACCCAAACCCGCAAAGACATATTTTCAATATTGATGACATTTTTTTCAGTTTTAATGCGGTCAGTGAGTGTGTTGCCATAATTGAGTTTTGCAGATTGATAATTGCCCTGCATTTCAATACAAGTGAGCTTAGATACGAAATCAAAACGTCCCCATAAGGCATGGCCTGAAGAAAAGCAGTAGCGGCTTAATATGAGCAATGCGATACCTAATGTTAAATAGCTAATCACCGATATATCAGGCGATAGTGGGTTAATTAACATGGCAAATATAATCAGCGTGATCACACCAAAACAGGTTAATAAAACACCTGTTGTATTGAGCCACACCAGCCATTGATAGCGCGGTGATTTGAAGGCAGTAGTCAAGTTTAAGCTGCGCTGCTCAAAATTAGGCATGGGTTGCGACTCTTCTAATAGCTCACTTAAAAAACTACCTGTGCCATTGTTGATGACTGGCAAGGTTTTGCTATAGCGCCTGTTAGGCACTTGCTCTGTCCAGTTTTTTTGCAATTCGCGGTCTAGCTCATCTAGCAACTGTTTAGGGTGGCTATTCATCGACATTGATTCTTGTTGGCAGGCATTGGTAGTCGTTGGTGGTGGTACTAATTGCTTAGTGAGTGCCACAAAAAATAGGGTAATGGCTATTAGGCTTAACACCAATAGCAGCAAGGCTTGTAAGCTTAAATTTACCATGCTGATGTTAGGAAGGCTTGAGCTGACTAAAGGTAAAAGCACTGGGCCCATGACCGCAATTAAAATTAACCCAACCAAGCCTTTAGTGCCCAGTTTTGATTGCTCTGCAGTAGCCGTATTGAGCGGCTTAACGACAATAAACAATGTTAAAGCGTAGAAAAATAAGCCCATCCAAGCGCTCGAATGCGGGTCTGCTATTGAGATCCAGCTAATCATTAACGATAAAAAAATCATCATGATGGCCAGTGAATTGTAAAACTGGCGCTGCGCGATGGATTGTATTGGTAGTGGCGCAAAAATTAAATTGGGAATCCAGCTATACAGCAAACCGTTTAACGCACCTACTGGCTCTTTAAACACCAGTGCGTTTTGACGTAAGGTTTCTTTTAATGCATCAGCGCCCTTACCTTTGCCTTCACCCACTTCATCGGCCAAACTTTTAGGCTCACCGCGGCCAAAGAAAAAACGTAGCTGGCTAAAGGCTCTTATAAAATAATTGATGCATTGTACTAATAAAAATATACCGATAATCAGCGGTAAAAAACTTAAAAATGACGCTTGAGCAACAATCGCAGCGCGACTAATCAACATAAGCCCAATTGCAGATGCAAACATAATGCTTGCAGCCATTACATAAAAATAGTTTTCTATTTTGAATGGATTAGGTAAATCTAGGCGCTTACTTTCGGAGTTATATTCATACGACATAATGATGGGTCTCTAGGTTAGATTCAGGCTAGCTATTATTGGATGAAAGCTAATGATGGGGTGCGAGTACCGATTAGTTCTTCAAAAAAAACTAATCGGTGACGCATGGTTTATTTTAGGCTAAAGCCGCATTCGCCGCAGAAAACATCATCTTTAGTAATGCTTGCTTGGCATTTTGGGCAATGCGTTGCATCATTTTCTTGGTTTGATATTGGCTGTTCATCAGTGATCACTGTGTCATCTTTACGCTTATTCAGTTGCTCTGCACGCGACTTTGCTTCATTGGCTTTTTCTTTTGCTTTAGCAATACTTTCTTCAATTTTCAATTGTTCACCAGCAAAGTCGATACCTTCTTTTGCCTGTAAATAGTTGATGCAAATGCCGTGTATCATCACTGCAACTGGCAGCACTGCGGCTAAAGCATAAAGCAAACCGCCACCAATAAGGCCCGCTTTGAAATAGTCATTTCCATAAGAATTGCCGCTGAATGCGCTCATCAGCTGCATTAAATCGGTAGGTGAAAAACCTGCGCCAACTTTCAAAATGGCTGCAGATAATGC
>JANNBX010000183.1:0-11197 GCA_031385945.1 Methylophilaceae bacterium
TTGGCTAATGTTGCTTTGGTGTCACCAGCTTTTGCTGCGGTTAAGCCAGGTGTAGCCGCTAGTTTTTTAAACTCTTCAAACATCACTTTTGAGTCAAGAGTAGCGTTTTTGCCTAAATCCCAATCCACTTTAAGCGCTTCACGGCCTTTTTTTGCTGCCCAGTAATTGTCTGCAATCACCGCAACGCCGGTTGGCACTTGCACTACTTGGCGCACGCCTTTTACTTGCTTGGCAGCGGTAGCATCAAAACTTTTAACCATGCCGCCAAACACTGGCGAACGTGCCACCATGGCTGTCATCAAGCCCTCAAAGTGTACGTCTTGGCCAAAAATTGCTGTGCCGTTTATTTTTTCAGGGCCGTCAAGGCGCTTCGTGGCCTTGCCGATGATTTTCCAGTCTTTTGGATTTTTTAGCGTAACAGTTTTAGGGGTTTCAAGTTTGGCGGCAGTTTCTGCTAAATCGCCATAACTGATTTTTTTATCCCCGCTAATTGCAAAACCATTTTCAGTTTTAATGCTACTAGCCGAAACACCTAGCTTTTCAGCTGCGGCGCTAATCAACAGCGCGCGTGTGAGTGCGCCAGCTTGGCGATAGCGGTCAAACTCAGACCAAGTGGTTGAAGAGCCGCCCGTAATTTGAATGCCGTAAGCCGTATGAATATATTCAGGTGCGGCCGCCGCATGTTCTACTTTAATTTTGCTCCAGTCGGCATCTAACTCATCGGCAATGAGCATGGGCAACGTCGTCCAAATACTTTGGCCCATTTCGCTGTGTGCGAGCATGACGGTAATGGTGTTATCTGTGCCAATACGTAAAAAAGCATTGGGCGCAGGCAGTTTTTTGGCGTCATCCGCCATGGCATTTGGCAATAAAAAGCGCTTGGCTTGTGGAATGCTAAAGGCAATCACCAGCCCACCAACAGCCAGCACGGTGGCTTTAATAAAGGTGCGTCTAGAAATGGTGCCAGACATGTTTTCAAGTGGGTTCACAACTGAGATCAAAGGTGCATTCATGGGTTGCTCCTTAAGCTAATTTGGTTGCAGCGGTGTGAATGGCAGCGCGAATGCGCGGATAAGTGCCGCAACGGCAAATGTTGCCGCTCATTGCTGCGTCGATATCGTCGTCACTTGGTGTTTTATTGCTGGCGAGCAGCGCAATGGCCGACATAATTTGCCCTGATTGGCAGTAACCACATTGCACCACGTCAATCTCACTCCATGCTGCTTGTACCGCTTGGCCAACTTTGTCATTTTGCGCGTTTTCAATCGTGGTAATTTTTTTACCCACAGCGGCAGAAACAGGTGTGATGCAAGAGCGCACGGCTTGGCCGTCAAGATGCACTGTACATGCGCCACAGAGCGCCATGCCACAGCCAAATTTAGTGCCAGTCATGTGCAATACATCGCGTAATGCCCATAAAACTGGCATATCGTCAGCAGCATCTAACTGTTGGTCTTTTCCATTTATATTTAACGTAATCATGGTAAATTTAGCCCTAATTTATTTTCAATTTTTAATATTAAATGATTGTTTAAACACAATAATGCATTCGTAAAGTTAAGGCACTATTACATAATTTTAGTCATCATTATATGGAATAATCTTGAATTGATAATTCTAGATTATTGATGAATGTCGCCTTGTTGAATACGCCATAGCACATCGAAACAAATGGCTTTGTACCTAAATATAAACCATTTGTTAATCACGTTGCGACAAATTGTCAGCGTAAGCGCTTTGCTATACAGTTAACTTAATTGGCTCATAGCCGTTGAATACAAGTCTTAAAGAGAGTTTGCTCATGAAAAACCGTCACTATTTCGTTTTATTAGCGTCATTATTGCTCATTGCTTGCGGCACGAATCCCGTGACCAAAAAGAGCGAAATTCAGTTTGTTTCAGAAGCGTCTGAAATCAATATCGGCAAGCAAAACTACGCGCCAACCCGCCAAGCGCAAGGGGGTGATTACATTATAGACCCAGAACTAACCGCTTATGTGCAAACGGTGGGGAATAAGTTAGCCGCTGTTTCAGACCGTAAGTTACCGTATGAATTTGTCGTGCTGAACGATTCTGTACCAAACGCGTGGGCAATGCCGGGCGGCAAAATCGCGTTTAACCGTGGGTTATTGTATGAGCTCAATAGTGAGGCTGAGTTAGCCGCAGTGCTAGGCCATGAAATTGTGCATGCAGCAGCCCGCCACGGCGCTAAAAGCATGGAGCGCGGCGTGTTTTTTCAAGGTGCAATGTTAGCAGTGGGCTTGGCTACTAAAGACAGCAATTATGCGAATTTGATTGTTGGCGGCTCACAATTGGGCTTAGGGTTGGTGACAACCAAGTACGGCCGAGATGCGGAATCAGAAGCCGATTTATATGGCATGAATTACATGAAACGCGCAGGCTACGACCCTACAGCAGGCGTGACGCTACAAGAAACCTTTGTGCGCTTAAGTAAAGATAAAAAAAGTGATTTTTTAACCAAATTATTCGCAAGCCACCCACCCAGCGATGAGCGCGTAGCCGCGAATAAAATCACATTGGCAAAATTAGGCGCAGGGGGTGAACAAGGCAAAGATGTTTATACCAAGAAAGTAGCTGCTCTAAAAGCTAGCCAGCCTGCCTATAAAGCTTATGACGATGGCGTAAAAGCACTCGCCAAAAAAGATTCAGCAGGTGCATTAAAGTTAGCCAACCAAGCTATTAAATTAGAGCCGAGAGAAGCGCGCTTTCAAGAATTGCTAGGCGATATTGCACTCACAGAAAAAAAATCAACCGAGGCGCTAGCGTATTACAACAAAGCGATACAAATGCAGCCAGAGTATTTTAAACCGCATGTGCAAGCGGGTATTGCTCTCTACAACATGGGTCGTAAAGCTGAAGCTGAGCCTTATTTGAAAAAAGCAAATAGTTTATTGCCAACAGCACCTGCACACTTATATTTAGGTGAGCTAGCAGAGGCGCGCGGCGACTTAAACGGCGCGCTACAAAACTACCAAATGGCAGCTGGTTCAAACTCTGAAATTGGTAAGGTATCTACTCAAAAATATGTAACACTTGATTTGCCACGTAACCCACAAAAATATCTGCAAGCAGGCGTAGATATTGATGCCAAAGGAAATTTGTACGCTGTAGTACAAAACTCCACATCTGTTGATGTTGGCCGTGTACAAGTAAGAGTATTGCAATTAGATGCTAAAACCGGTCGTACTGTAGGTCAAAGCCAGCCCTTATTGATACGCAGTGTAGCGGCGCAAAAACAAGCAAATGTTGCAGTAGGCGCGAGAATCACTAATCAAAATGAATTGCGCAATTATCGTGTAGTGGTTGAAAAAGCAGAGCTGCAAAATCAGTAAAGTACGGAGCAGAAAAATTGTCTGCTCCGGAATTTAGTTTTAAAAAGTTGTTTAAAAGCGTGATAAAACCATAATTAAGCGCTTAAAAATCAACTAAAAAGAAGTCTGCTTTACTCACGCCACATTCAGGACAAGTCCAATCAGCTGGTACATCCTCCCATTTTGTACCGGCTGGTATGCCGTCTTCTGGCATGCCGATTTCTTCGTCATAAATATAAGCGCACACAGCGCATTGCCAAACTTGCATGATAGCTCCTTGAAGGTAAGTGATTAAGCTAAAAAAACGCGTGATTACTCTAAGTTTTGAATTTGCTCTCGCATTTGCTCAATCAAAACTTTAATAGCCATTGCTGCTTGAGATACCTCAACAGATACCGATTTTGAGCCTAACGTATTCGCTTCGCGATTGAGTTCTTGCATTAAAAAATCTAATTTTTTGCCAACAACACCACCGTTTTTTATAATGTGGAGCACTTCTTGCAAATGCGCAGTTAACCTTACTAGCTCTTCATCAACATCAATTTTTTGCGCAAAAAGTAGCACTTCTTGGCGAATTCTATCGTCATCTGCAACATCCATTACTTCCTTAAATTTTGCGACGAGTTTATTTTGATGTGCCGCAATTTGCAGTGGTAACAATGGTTTTATTTGGTCAACAATTTGGTGAATATCGTTTAAGCGCTCTAAAATTACTGCACTCAATTTAGAACCTTCACGTTGTCTTGCAATCATTAAATCTGCTAAACAAGTTTGAAAAACCGCTGTAGCATTGGCAAGTATTGTTTCTGTGTCGTCAGTTTTACCGATTTGATCGCGATCAGTCACCACACCTGGCCAGCGCATCATGTCGGCAATACTCATGGCGACACTGTTAGGAAATTGCGCCTGTAAAGTGGCGGCAATATCACCTAATTGTTTGAGTGCGACGGGGTTAATGCTTAAATTTTGCGCAGAGTTAGTAGCATAATTTAGGTTGATTTTGCACTCTACTTTGCCGCGATTTAAGCTTGTTTGTAATAAGGCACGTAAAGCGGGCTCAAGTGGCTTTAATGCATCGTCTAGCTTAAAATGCAGCTCTAAAAAACGTTGATTAACGCTGCGCAACTCAACGGATATACCGAGCGTTATAAATTTTTTCTCGGTACTTGCAAAGCCTGTCATACTGGATATGGTGTTAGGAGTGCCTGTTGAGGTCATGTGGTTTGTGCTTTCAATGGTTCGACTGTCGTCTAAAATTAACGTAATGCTAACAAAATATGCCAAAATAAGCAGTTTTTGTGACTTTTTAAAGCGTTTTTGCTGGAAATAAATGGAACCACGTAATCAAGCACTGCCAATTGGCTATAAATTAAATGAGTATGAAATCCGTAAAGTGCTGAGCATGGGCGGTTTTAGCTACGTTTACTTAGCGCACGACCAAAACAAGAGCATTGTAGCCATTAAAGAATATTTGCCTGTTTCATTGGCGCTAAGAACGACAGGTTCTTATACTATACAACCCACTTCTTATGAATCAACTGCTGATTTTCGTTTTGGGCTCAAATGTTTTTTTGAAGAAGGTCGCGCATTAGCCAACATTAACCACCGTAATATTGTGCGGGTGATTAACTTTTTTCGCGCCAATGATACAGTTTATATGGTCATGGAATACGAGCGCGGTAAGTCGCTACAGGACTCTATTTTAGGTTATGACGGCAGTATTCCAGAAAGCTATATTCGACGTATTTTTTCTGAGCTATTAAATGGTCTGCGTGAAGTGCACACGCGCAAAATGCTGCATTTAGATATTAAACCAGGCAATATCTATATTCGCCTTGATGGCTCGCCAGTGTTGTTAGATTTTGGCTCGGCACGCCAAACATTCGGTAGTAATAAATCAAAGTTACCGCCGAGTTTTACACCAGGTTTTGCCTCGCCCGAGCAACATAGTGACCGTGAGTTACTAGGCCCTTGGAGTGATGTTTACAGTGTGGGTGCTACAATTTATGCGTGTATTTCACGTAATACGCCGTTAGCTGCTGATAAACGTAAAGATAGAGATTTGCTTTTACCAGCCAAAATCTTGGGTCAAGGCCGTTATGGCGTGGCGTTTTTAGAGTTAATTGATGCATGCATGGCGCTGAATCATTTAGAGCGACCACAGAGTATTTTATCGCTACAAAAGCTGTTAATGAACGAAACAAGTCCGCAAGATAAAAAAGCTGATTTAATTTATCAATTGAAAAACAATCTATTGTTATAAAAGAGCCGCATGAAATTTTCTATTTATCAGGGAAACCGCCAAGGTGCCAGGCCTTATAATCAAGACCGTTTGGCCTACTCATATAGCAAAGACTCACTATTGCTGATTATTGCAGACGGTATGGGCGGGCATCAGCATGGTGAGTTGGCGGCTGAAATGGCCATTAAAATACTCACCGAGGCTTTTCAGCGCTTTGCTGTGCCGTTTTTAGTGAGCCCCAATAAGTTTTTAAACGATCATATTTTGCAAATTCACAACACCATCGATAGTTACGCCATGGTAAATGATATGGAAGATTCACCCCGCACAACCATAGTGGCAGCGGTGTTGCAGCACGGTGAGCTGTACTGCGCGCATGTGGGCGATTCGCGCATGTATCATTTCAGAGATGGCAAATTACTGCACCGCACTGAAGATCACTCGGTGATTCAGATGTTATACCGCAAAGGTATGATTAAGTTTGAAGAGCTTGAAAATCATCCTGAAAAAAACAAAATTTATAACTGCTTAGGCGGTGAAAAAATGCCAACTATCGAGATTATGCCGAGCCATGAGCTGCTAGATGGCGATACTGTTTTATTGTGCACAGATGGCTTGTGGTCTGCTATGAACGACGCAGAGGTGAACCAATTTTTGCACGAAAAAGCACTCAGTGAAACCATACCAAAAATGCTCACCATTGCAGAAGCTAGAATGGGTGATTTGTGTGATAACGTGAGCGCGGTTGGCGTACAGTGGGGAGATACGAAAAAGCTAGATAGTAACCGTCTATTCGTTTCTACCGTGACCATGCCGATGGGGCAAACCACGACTATTATTGATCCCGTTGAAGAAAAGCCAACGCTAGACGAAAAAATACAGGTAATGAAAGAACTTACCGATGAAGAGATTGAAAAGTCGATTCAAGAAATTCAAACCGCTATTAGAAATGTGAACCGCCAACAATGACCACTTTTATCCGCGCCGATAACGCCCGTCAACCGAATCAATTACGTACTGTAGAGATTATTCGCCACTACACCAAACACGCTGAAGGCTCGGTTTTAGTAAAGTTTGGCGATACGCACGTGCTATGCACGGCGAGCGTGGAAGAAAAAGTACCGGGCTTTTTAAAGGGCAAAAACCAAGGCTGGGTAACGGCAGAATACGGCATGCTACCGCGCTCAACCGGTAGTCGCATGGACCGCGAAGCAGCACGTGGTAAGCAAAGCGGCCGTACCCAAGAAATTCAGCGTTTAATTGGCCGTAGCTTACGCGCGATTATTGATTTAGAAAAATTAGGCGAGCGCAGTGTGCATATTGATTGTGACGTGATTCAAGCCGATGGTGGCACGCGCACAGCCAGTATTACAGGTGCATACGTGGCGTTGCAAGACGCGATTTCTACACTGCTAGCCAGCGGGAAAATCACCGAAAATCCACTGAAACAAGCCGTTGCAGCGATTTCAGTGGGTGTTTACAAAGGCATGCCAGTGCTTGATTTAGACTATTTAGAAGATTCAGATTGCGACACTGACATGAACGTGGTGATGACCGCTGATGGCGGCTTTGTAGAGATACAAGGCACAGCAGAGGGCGAGCCGTTTGACCGTAATGCTATGAACGAAATGTTAGATTTAGCGGCTTTGGGTATTCGTGAGTTGCTAGCCAAACAAAAAACCGCTTTGAGTGCATAAATTAAGCAAACAGCATGTTTAAGCAGTTAGTCATTGCAACAGGTAACAAAGGTAAATTAGCCGAAATTCAAGCTTTATTACAGCCGCTTAATATTGAAGTGCTGCCACAATCCCATTTCAATGTGACTGAAAGCCCAGAGCCGCATTGCACCTTTATAGAAAATGCGCTGGCTAAAGCCCGTCACGCCAGCCTTGCAACTGGTTTGCCTGCGCTGGCTGATGATTCTGGTTTATGTTGTGAAGCTTTAAATGGCGCGCCTGGCGTGCACTCTGCTTATTTTGGCGGTGAGCCAAGAAGCGATTTAGCAAACAATACACATCTTATCAAAACCCTAAAACAGCATGAAAATCGCTTTGCTTATTATTATTGTTGCTTAGTATTAGTGCGCACGCATGACGACCCGCAACCACTGATTGCTGAAGGTATTTGGACAGGTGTCATTTTAAAAAAACCGCGCGGCAACAACGGTTTTGGCTACGACCCAATATTTTTGGATAACATTACAGGGCAATCAGGCGCAGAATTAAGTCAAGAAATTAAGAATAAAGTCAGCCATCGCGGCCAAGCATTGCGTAAAATGTTGCTTTTAATTCAGCATTTAAATTAAGCGTGATTGCGTAACTACCGAGAAAATATTACCGTGAAGCAACTACCCACATGGCAACGCGACGACAAAAGCATTGTTGCCTGCACAGAAAAAATCAAAGTGATGAAAGAAAACTTCGAAGAAATCAGCCAAATCGCCCAAGATGCACTTGAAGACGGCTTGCTGATGGAAGTGAGTGAGGCGCAAATGCGTGAAGCCTTGCACAAGCTGGTGGATGCGCTTGTGAACCCCTATAAAAAAGCTGACTAAAAACTACTTGAAGTAAAACCAGTTGAAAAAAATCATAGAAATTAAAGCTGATGCAGGCTTCAATCAGCCGCCAGTCGCCATCAATCAAGTCGCGCCTATTTTAGGCGATGCCACTATTTCTGGCCTGACCAATCCGCCACCACTTTCGCTCTATATTCATATTCCGTGGTGCATTAAAAAATGCCCGTATTGTGATTTTAATTCGCATGAATCGCGCCATAAAAATGGTGAAATCCCTGAAAAACAATATGTAGCCGCCCTGATTCAAGATTTAGAGCTAGCCACCCCGCAAGTGTGGGGCAGAAAAATCAAAAGCGTATTTTTTGGCGGTGGTACGCCTAGTCTTTTCTCGGCGGAATCGATAGACGAGATTTTAAGTGCAGTACGTATGCTTACGCCACTTGAGTATGACGCTGAGATTACCTTAGAAGCTAACCCTGGTACTGTTGAAGCAGCGCGTTTTGCAGGCTACAAACAAGCTGGGGTCAACCGACTTTCGCTCGGTATTCAAAGTTTTAATGCAGATTATCTCAAAGCATTAGGGCGTATTCATGATGATGAACAGGCGATTTTTGCCGCTGAATTAGCGCTTAAAACCTTTGAACGGGTGAATTTAGATGTGATGTATGGTTTGCCGAATCAAAGCTTTGAGCATGCGTTACAAGACGTTGAACAAGCGCTTAAGTTAAGCCCAGACCATCTCTCGTTTTACCATTTAACCTTAGAGCCTAATACGCCTTTTCACCGTACACCGCCTAGCTTGCCAGATGACGATTTAAGCGCAGAAATGCAGGAAAAAATTGAAGAAATTTTAGCCAAAAACGGCTATGAGCATTATGAAACTTCAGCTTTCTCTAAACATAAATCTCAAGCACGCCACAATCAAAATTATTGGCAATTTGGTGATTATTTAGGCATCGGCGCTGGTGCGCATTCTAAACTCAGCTATCACGATAAAATAACCCGCGAGATGCGCCACAAGCACCCTAATCGTTATTTAGAAGCAGCCCTAACGGCTAATTTAGAGCAAAATAGTTTTATAGATAATGCCTATATTATCCCGCAAGCTGAGCTGGGTTTTGAGTTTATGATGAACGCGCTACGCCTTATCGATGGTTTTGAAATCAGCCTATTTCAAGCGCGCACTGGTTTAGCTATTGATGTGATTGCCAAGCCCTTGAAACTGGCGCGCGATAAAGGTTTGCTGGAGATTACCGCAACCCACATTAAGCCTACATTATTGGGGCAGCGGTTTTTGAATGAATTATTGCAGTTATTTTTGTAATGCTTGGTGTAGCTTTTTTATAGATTTAGTGGCTAAATACCTCACTCATCACCTCTGTCATTTCGAACGAAGTGAGAAATCTGAATGGTTAGTAGATAAGTAAAGCTAGAGATTTCTCACTACGTTCGAAATGACAGAACTGGTTGGAAATGTTGTTTTTCAAGCCATATTGCTTTTCAGTAACGGCTAATTTAATCAGCAAGCGCTGTCTAAGCCGTCCAGTCCACGCTTAAACCTAGCCATAGTGGATTCATGCTTTCAATCAGCAAATTCTTCTTTTCTCGCCGCCACTTCTTTAATTGTTTTTCTCGTTCTATAACTACCATTACATCATTACTTGTTTCAAAATAAACGAGCTTGTTAAGATTGTAAGTAGCACTAAAACCAGCAATAAGTTTATCTTTATGCTCATAAATACGCCGTACTAAATTGTTGGTTATGCCGATATAAAGCACTTTGTTGTTAAAGTTAGCGATGACATGCACATAGTAGGTTTTGTGCATGGTTAATCTCTAATTATTGTCATTTCGAACGTAGTGAGAAATCTAGTTCTTAAGCACTTAGTATTAAATATGAGATTTCTCACTGCGTTCGAAATGACAGAATGGTGAGTGAGTCGGCACTACAATTATTTTTGTAACGCTTTTTCAGCGGCTTCAATCCTAATTTTCACCTGCTCCGGCGCTGTACCGCCAATATGATTACGGCTATTCACTGAGCCTTCTAGCGTTAAAACGGCATAAATATCATCCGCAATTTTGTCGCTAAAAATTTGTAACTCAGCCAAGCTTAGCTCACTCAAATCTTTTTTGTCAGCCACACCCTTTTTAACAGCAAGCGCCACTACTTCGTGCGCGTCTCTAAACGGCATGCCTTTTTTCACCAAATAGTCGGCTAAATCGGTTGCTGTGGCGTAGCCTTCAAAAGCCGCTTGGCGCATATTGGCTTTGTTTACGGTAATGCCTCTGAGCATATCGGCGTAAATTTCAAGCGTAACCAAGAGCGTGTCAGCGGTGTCAAAAAGTGGTTCTTTATCTTCTTGATTATCTTTATTATAAGCCAGCGGCTGGCCTTTCATAAGCGTTAGTAGGCCCATTAAATGGCCATAAACACGCCCTGTTTTGCCACGTACTAGCTCAGGCACATCGGGGTTTTTCTTTTGCGGCATAATGCTTGAACCGGTACAAAAACGGTCTGCGATATCAATAAACGCGAATCTTGGGCTAGACCACAAAATCAACTCTTCAGAGAAGCGTGATAAATGCATCATTAAAATTGACGCAGCTGAGGTAAATTCAATCGCAAAATCACGATCTGAAACCGCGTCTAGTGAGTTTTCACACACGCCATCAAAACCAAGCGTTTTGGCGACTAATTCACGGTCAATCGGGTAGCTTGTGCCTGCCAATGCGGCAGCAGCTACCCAATTGACCGTGAATTAGTCGCCAAAACGCTTGGCTTTGATGGCGTATGTGAAAACTCACTAGACGCGGTTTCAGATCGTGATTTTGCGATTGAATTTACCTCAACTGCGTCAATTTTAATGATGCACTTATCGCGCTTTTCTGAAGAGTTGATTTTATGGTCTAGCCCAAGATTCGCGTTTATTGATATTGCAGACCGCTTTTGCACCGGTTCAAGCATTATGCCGCAAAAGAAAAACCCTGATGTGCCAGAGCTTGTGCGCGGTAAAACAGGGCGTGTTTATGGCCATTTAATGGGTTTATTAACACTAATGAAAGGCCAGCCGCTGGCTTATAATAAAGATAATCAAGAAGATAAAGA
>JANNBX010000202.1:0-2467 GCA_031385945.1 Methylophilaceae bacterium
CCGGCAGTTGAAAGACGCCAACAAGCCGTCTTCAGGTCCCAAGTGCGGAATTGGTTTTCGCCACCTGCTGCGGTAATGCAATGAAAGGAATTCGGCCATGCCGAAGATGAAGACCAAGAGTGGAGCCGCCAAGCGCTTTAAGGTGCGTGGCTCGGGCTCGATCAAGCGCTCGCAGGCGTTCAAGCGCCACATTCTCACCAAGAAAACCACCAAGTCCAAGCGTCAGCTTCGCGGCACGGCGGAAATTCACGCAACCAACATGGTCAGTGTTCGTGCCATGTTGCCGTACGCGTAAAGGAGATTACACATGCCAAGAGTTAAACGTGGTGTAACCGCCAAAGCGCGTCACAAGAAAATACTGAACCTCGCGAAGGGCTATCGCGGCCGTCGCAGTACCGTATTCCGTATCGCCAAAGAAGCGGTGATGAAGGCAGGCCAATACGCCTACCGTGATCGTCGCAATAAGAAGCGCGTGTTCCGCGCGCTGTGGATCGCCCGCATCAACGCGGCCGTTCGGGCAGGCGGCATGAACTACTCCACCTTCATGCACGGCCTGAAAAAAGCTGCGATTGAAGTGGATCGTAAAGTGTTGTCTGACTTAGCTGTGTTTGATAAAGTAGCGTTTGCTAAATTTGTAGAGTTGTCTAAAGCCGCTTTAGCCGCTTAAGTTATTTGAAGGTTTAATAAATAAAAAAGAGGCCTTGGCCTCTTTTTTATTTATTGCTAGCTAATAAATAACACTATTTTTTTGGTTCTGGCGCAAGATCAGGAATCTGTTGTTTATTGATGCCACATTTTTTGTCCGCAGCAAGTATCAATAAGTGATTGTAACGACGGCGATAAGCGTCTACTTCAATTTGTTCTGCCTGGCTAAAATCCATAAAAAACAAAGGTACTAAAAAGAATGCACCGGTAACACCTAAGGCGGTATTCTTACCACTTTTGTCTGACTGTGGCGCCAGTCTTGCGACTTCAGTTTCGATAAAGCTGAGTTCTTTCTCTATGCCTGCGCAAGAAACGTTTTGGTCGCCGTATTGTTGAACCATTACAGGGTTTGCTGTCCGTCCTCCGCAGTTAGCAAGACAGATTAAAAGTACGAATAAAGTAAAAGTTTTTTGCATCAAAATTCCTTATTGTTATTGATTGTAATTACAGGTGCATTCTATCTAATGCAGTGAAAATATTTGGTTGCACACAATGTTTTCAGGATGTGCGGGTTGCTTAAAATACGTTGACTTTTACGCTACGTTTTAGCCCCCATCACAATGATGTGCGCAAAGACTGCCTGCAAGCTCTGCGTGAACTAACTGCTCACGTGCAATTCGCCACGTTGAGGCTAATTTCGGTTAAAATGTTGCAACTTTAATTATCTAATTTTCTTGTGCAAAACTCCGACCAAATTATCTTGCAGGCAGCTAACGATTTTGCTGTTTGTACCAATATCACTGACCTAGAAAACGCTAAAGCAAAATATTTAGGCAAAACAGGTTTGCTTACCGAGCAACTTAAAGGCTTGGGAAAACTCAGTGCTGAAGAGCGTCCAGCAGCAGGGGCAGCAATTAACGTAGTAAAAGTTGCGGTAGAAGATGCTTTAAAAGCACGCCGTGATGCCCTACAGCAAATTGAGTTAGATAAACAACTCGCTAACGAAGCCTTAGATGTTACTTTGCCCGCACGTAGCTTATCTCTTGGCGGATTACATCCGGTGACAATGACATTGCAGCGTATTGAAGCGCTATTTCATTCTATCGGTTTTGATGTGGCCACAGGCCCTGAAATTGAGACGGATTTTTATAATTTCACCGCGCTAAATATTCCTGATAACCACCCTGCGCGGGCTATGCATGACACGTTTTATATTGAAACGAATGATGGCAAGTTAGATTATGTTTTGCGCACCCATACCTCTCCAGTACAAGTGCATTACATGGAGGATAAGGCACCTCCTATCAAAATTATCGCGCCAGGTCGTGTTTACCGTGTAGATTCAGATGCAACACATTCACCGATGTTTCACCAAGTTGAGGGTTTGTGGGTGGATGAAAATATTAGCTTTGCAAATCTTAAGGGAGTGGTGCAAGATTTCTTGCAGAAATTCTTTGAGCGTGATGATTTAGAGGTGCGTTTTCGCCCATCATTTTTCCCGTTTACTGAACCTTCAGCTGAGATGGATATGAGCTGGAATGCTGGCTGGCTTGAGATTGGCGGTTGCGGCATGGTGCACCCCGAGGTATTTAAACATGTGAATATCGATTGTGAAAAATACCGTGGCTTTGCCTTTGGTTTAGGCGTTGAACGTCTTGCGATGCTGAGATACGGTGTAAACGATTTACGTCACTTTTTTAATAACGATTTGCGTTTTTTAACGCAATTTAATAAGTAGTTTAATTTATGCAATTTTCAGAATCGTGGCTACGCCAATTTGTAAACTCAGCGCTTGATACACAGGGTTTAGGTGATGCTTTAA
>JANNBX010000205.1:0-13327 GCA_031385945.1 Methylophilaceae bacterium
AGCCACGAACCCTGATATGCTGAATGTGCCAATTTCTAGCGTGCAAGATTTATTAGCGTTTGCGCAAAAAGAACAGATTCATCTAACGATAGTGGGCCCTGAAGCGCCACTCTCTCAAGGTGTTGTAGATGCGTTTCGTGCCAATGGTTTAAAGATTTTTGGCCCAACCAAAGCGGCCGCACAGCTCGAGTCGAGTAAAGATTTTGCTAAAGCGTTTATGGTGCGTCACAACATCCCAACTGCGGCGTATGCAACATTTACTGACGCGAAACTGGCGCATGATTACGTGACCCAACAAGGTGCGCCAATTGTCATTAAAGCGGATGGCTTAGCGGCTGGTAAAGGTGTTGTGGTTGCCATGAATAATGATGAAGCGCATGCGGCAATTGATGCAATGCTCTCAGACAACAAACTAGGTGACGCCGGCGCGCGCGTGGTGATTGAAGAGTTTTTAACGGGTGAAGAAGCGAGTTTTATTGTGATGGTAGATGGTAAAAACATTTTGCCACTGGCCACTAGCCAAGACCATAAACGTTTGTTAGATGCTGACCTTGGCCCTAACACAGGTGGCATGGGTGCATATTCGCCAGCGCCAGTCGTCACGCCTGATATTCACGCAAAAGCCATGCGTGAAATTATTCGCCCAACGGTTGAAGGCATGGCAAAAGATGGTATTCCTTACACTGGCTTTTTATATGCAGGCTTGATGATTTCGCCTGATGGCAACGTTAAAACGCTAGAGTTTAATTGCCGCATGGGCGACCCTGAAACGCAGCCGATTATGTTGCGTTTAAAATCTGACTTTGTTGCTTTGGCTGAGCATGCCGTGAATGGCACGCTAGATGAAGCAGAAACAGACTGGGATAGACGCACTGCACTTGGCGTAGTGATGGCGTCACACAACTACCCTGATACACCTAGGCTCAACGATGAGATTACTGGCCTGCCAAAAAATCTCGAAGATGCACACGTTTTTCATGCAGGTACTCAGCTGGTAGACGGCAAAATCGTTACCACTGGTGGTCGCGTTTTATGCGTCACGGCATTAGGCGAAACAGTGAAATTTGCCCAACAACAAGCGTATAAAATTGTTGATGAAATTCAATTTGATGGTGCGCAATATCGCACAGATATTGGTTATCGAGCCATCAAAGGTTAATTACACATGAACACCCAAGCGATCATGCAGTACTTACAAAACCTACAAAGCCAAATTGTTGAAGCGCTTGAGTTAGTCGATGGCAAAACGTTTCTGCACGATAGTTGGAATCGGCCCGAAGGTGGCGGTGGTACGAGTTGTCTGCTAGAGGGTGGCAATGTGTTTGAACGTGCTGGCGTTGGCTTTTCGCACGTGTTAGGCAATAAATTACCCCCTGCCGCAACCATTGCTCACCCTGAAGCTGCTGGCCGTAGCTGGGAAGCAATGGGGGTTTCGTTAGTATTGCATCCGCGCAACCCTTATGTACCAACAGTGCACATGAACATTCGCTTTTTTGTGGCTCGCGCACCTAAAAATATACAAGCAACAGATGAAATATCCGCACAGAATTTGCGAGCAAAACCAGGCGTCAAGGATGAAACCGTGCAGACAGCACATCAAGTGCGGCAAGCGCTTGAGGACGCAGACAACGCAGTTGTAGCCGCAAAGGCTGACGAGGATATTTTTTGGTTTGGTGGCGGTATGGACTTAACGCCCTATTACGGCTTTGAAGAAGACTGCACGCACTTTCACCGCACCAATAAAACTGCACTGGATCACTTTAACTCTGCTTACTACCCAATATTTAAAAAGCATTGTGACGAGTATTTTTACTTAAAACATCGCAAAGAGCCGCGCGGAATAGGCGGAATCTTCTTTGATGATTTTAATGAGTTAGGTTTTGAACGCAGCTTTGAGTTACAGCGGGCTGTGGGCGATAGCTTCTTGCAAGCATATTTGCCCATATTACAACGCCGCAAAGATACGCCTTATGGCGAGCAGGAACGTGATTTTCAAGCTTACAGACGCGGCCGTTATGTAGAGTTTAATCTGGTATTTGATCGTGGCACACTATTTGGTTTGCAATCAAATGGCCGTACGGAGTCAATTTTGATGTCTATGCCGCCAATCGTTAAATGGCGTTACGACTGGAAGCCAGAAAACAATAGCCCAGAAGCTAAGCTTTACACTGACTTTTTAATTGAAAAAGAGTGGATTTAAATAAAAATCTACTAGGGTATATTCGGCTTGATGGATGATACTTTACTGAGCAATTGCTATTTGATAATCAGCACTAAGCGCAAACTTAAGTGTTTCACTTAATGAGCATCGCACATAAGTTTGAAATGTCTACAATAACTTTGCAGTTGAATTCTTTAAAATATGCTTCTGCGAATGTCATCAAAATGTCATATAAACGTCATATAGTGCAGTCTTTCTAGTTAAAAAGTGAGGGATAGACCAATGCCCGCGAACATATTGATTGTTGAAGACGAACCCGCTATTCAAGAGCTGCTAGCGTTGAATTTAGTGCAAGCTGGCCACCAGCCGTTACGTGCTTTAAGTGTAGAACAAGCACAATATCTTATGCTTACCGCCACACCCGACTTAATTATTTTAGACTGGATGCTACCTGGCATTAGCGGTATAGAGTTTGCCCGTAAACTCAAAGGCGATGAACGTACTCGCGAAATACCCATTATTATGCTCACCGCACGTGGTGAAGAAGCCGACAAAGTACGTGGCCTTGAAACAGGCGCTGATGACTACGTTACCAAACCATTTAGCCCGCGCGAACTCAATGCCCGCATTAAAGCTGTATTACGCCGTCGCGCACCACAAATGACTGATGACCCTATTGAAATCAGTGGCTTACGCTTAGACCCAGCAACACACCGCGTAGTTGGCAATCAAGTTAATATCGATTTGGGCCCTACTGAGTTTAGATTATTGCATTATTTAATGAGCAACCCAGAACGCGTGCACACCAGAGCGCAAGTACTCGACAAAGTATGGGGCGATAGCGTATTTGTTGAAGATCGCACAGTAGATGTACATATTCGTAGGCTACGTTTAAGCTTACAAGCCACAGGTTTTGAGAACTTTATTCAAACAGTGCGCGGTGCAGGTTATCGGTTTTCGTCACATTAGGTTTTTATGGCGCTCAATAGTCAAGTGAGCGCATAATTTAGTTTTTATTTAATATAGGTTAACTCTTGCAAGATTTACGTTGGAACGCACTTTGGGAACTCCTTGCTCTCATCTTAATCTGCCTAGTGGTTTGGGCTGTGCAAGATGCCGTTTACGCATTGCTTGTTTTTTCCTCAGTGCTGATCGTCTATATCGTTAACCAACTCTACTGGTTGCATGAACTACATCGTTGGCTAAAAAAACCCATTATCAATAGCATCCCAATTGGTAGCGGTATTTGGGAAGATATTTTTGCTGATTTATACAAACAGCAAAAATCAACTATTAAAGCGCGCGCGCAAATTAGCTCTGAGTTAGTAAGGTTTCGGCATGCGGCCAGTGCGCTGCCAGATGGCGTTGTCGTGCTTGATAGCATTGATAAAATTGAGTGGTGCAACCCAGCAGCAGAGGCCCAATTAGGGTTATCGCTCGCGCACGACGTTAATCAGCCAATTTACTATTTATTACGCCAAGAAGAGTTTACGCAATACTTAAATCATAAAGATTTTTCAGAGCCTATTCGTTTAAAATCTGCCCGTAATCTTGAAATGTTATTAGAAATTGTGCTGATACCGTTTGGCGCTAAGCAAAAGCTATTGATTAGCCGCGATATTACAAAAATAGAAAAGCTAGATCACATGCGCCGTGATTTTATTGCCAATGTTTCGCATGAATTACGTACGCCTTTAACAGTGGTTGGTGGCTTTTTAGAAACCATGATGGATATGCCAGATGGTGTGCCAGACGCTAATCGTGGTTATTTTGAAATGATGATTGAGCAAACCGACCGCATGCGCGCACTCATTGAAGATTTACTCACACTTTCACAGTTAGAAAACAGCCCTAATCCACAATCTGAAAGCCAAATAAACATTAAACAACTGGTAGATATGATTGCTAATGAAGGAAAATCAATTAGTAATCAACGACATACAATCAGCGCAGAGATTGACGATAGCCTACAGTTAATGGGTGCCGCCCAAGAGCTACACAGCGCGTTTGGCAATTTGGTTACTAATGCCATACGTTATACGCCTGCTGGGGGAGAAATTAAGTTGTACTGGCAGTTGCACCAAAATGAAGCTGTTTTTAGCGTAACAGATACTGGTATTGGTATTGATCAAAAACATTTAGACAGGCTAACAGAGCGTTTTTACCGAGTAGATCGAAGCCGCAGCAGAGAAACAGGTGGCACAGGTTTAGGCCTATCAATTGTGAAGCATATTTTAACGCGTCATCAAGGCCGGCTTGAAGTCACAAGTGAGCTGGGCCGTGGTAGTGTTTTTAGTGCAATATTCCCCATTTCACGCGTGGTACGCACAGACAATAGCACTATTTAAGCTGTTTCAGCATAGCAAGCAATTTGCTAAAAACGCAAATTAGTGATTAAATAATGTTTTAAACGCATAATTTAATTAAAAAAATGGCTTCAATACATCAATCATTGCGTGCGCAACGCAAACTTGCAGGCTTATCGCTACAGCAGCTCGCGCAACTCACTAACACTGACGCGGGTAATTTGTCTCGTATTGAGCGCGGCTTACAAAGTGTCACAGAGTCAATGCTGGCTAAATTATGTGTTGCACTCAATTGCAGCCCTGCTTATTTATACAGCCAAACAGCTACGCCAATCATTCCGCTCAAAATTAACGAGCCGTTAGCCATTTATCAAACAAACTCTACTAGCAAACTTAAAAATTCGCTTCACTATCAACCACAATTATTTGTGAATTGGTTTCGCTCTGCTACTCCCTATATTCACGCTTTTGGTGGCCGCACGTTTGTAATTGCGTTTGGTGGCGAGGTGGTCAATGAGCAACAATTTATTGCACTTTCACATGATTTGAATCTGCTCGCAAGCCTTGAAGTGCGTTTGGTATTAGTACATGGCGCGCGCCCACAAATTGAAAAACGGCTCAAGCGCGATAAGCTTACGCCGAAATTTGTAAATGGTTTACGCGTGACCGATGACGACGCTATGGAAGCCGTAAAAGAAGCAAACGGCGCGATTAGGGTAGAAATTGAAAGCTTGCTCTCAATGGGTTTAGTTAATTCGCCTATGGCGGGTAGTAATATTCGGGTAGCAAGTGGTAATTTTGTCACGGCAAAACCACTGGGCGTGCGCGATGGCGTTGATTTACAGCATACAGGTGAAGTTCGTAAAATTGACAGCGTTGGCATACAAAAACGCTTAGGCGATAACGAGTTAGTGCTTCTTTCTCCGCTTGGCTATTCAGCTACGGGCGAGGCTTTTAACTTGAGTTTAGAAGATGTAGCAGTCAGTACCGCTATTGCACTTGATGCAGATAAGCTGATTTTTTTGATGGATAGCGAAGGCGTTTTTAACTTGCGCGGCGAATTATTGCGCGAAATGACTGCTGAAAAAGCGAAAAACTTGCTGAATCATTTGGCTGATAAAACTGAAATTACCCACACAAGTGAAGATGTTAACTACTACTTGCCTGCCGCTGTAAAAGCCTGTGAACACGGCGTTGCTAAGACACATTTGATTTCACGCCACATTGATGGCGCAATTATTCATGAGCTTTTTACGCGAGAAGGCATTGGCACTATGGTCACTGAGCTGAGCTTAGAAACCATACGCGTGGCTGATATTGATGATGTTGGCGGCATACTCAAACTCATAGAACCGCTAGAAGCTGAAGGCGTATTAGTGCGGCGTGGGCGCGAGCGTATTGAAATGGAAATCGCAGGTTTTTTTGTCATGGAGCATGACAATCATATTATTGGTTGTGCCGCGCTTTACCAGTTTGGCGATATGGCAGAGTTTGCCTGCCTAGCCATTGACAGGCAATATCAAGGTGATGGGCGCGGCGATAAATTATTTCATCATTGTGAAGTAACCGCTAAAGAAAACGGTATTCAACAACTTTTTTGCTTAACCACACATACGGAGCATTGGTTTTTAGAGCGCGGCTTTATTCAAAAAACAGTATCAGCACTGCCTTTAGCCAAACAAGCCGCTTATAACGAACAACGTAACTCAAAAATATTTGTTAAAACGCTTTAGGTCTTTCATGCTTGACGATTCCACTCCGAGCTTGCTAGCACTCAAATACTGTAACGGTTAATTATTAACCGTTAATAATTAACCGTTACAGTGATTGCGTCAGCATAGCTACCAGCGTTCACCATTTGTGCGGCTGCAACACGCATATAAATAGGATAATTGCGTGAAGTTGTACCAACGCCCATGCTAAAACTATCGCTCACGCGTGATGTACCGCCTGTGCCATCACCCCAAACTAAACTACGCGATGCATTTACAAATAAATTATAAATCAATACGTTACCTAAAAATCGCATGGTGCGATTATTGTAACTATTACTACTACCCGCACTTAATTGAATTTGATAGGCAGGTGTTGCTAAACCTAAGCCCACATAAGTGCAGCGTACTTCAATATTACCAATAGCATCAACATGGCTGGCTCCAAGTGGGTCATAAATGGCATTTGGGCCAACCGCTATGACTGCGCAAACTGGGTTAGCGAGCGCTGTATTTGACACAAAAAAACCCATAACTAATAATGCATTAACGCTGAATTTCTTTAAAAAATGTGCAGCATAAATTGCGCGTAATAAAGTTCGGCTAATTGCAAAACAGGGTAAATAAAGCCTAGTTAATTGCATTTGAATTCTCCTAAATCTGGAATCAAGTCTGATTGTTCAGGTAGCGCCAGCTCAAACTGACATTGTTGCGGCGCATTGTTTTCAAGCCACTGCGCACTTAACTGATTACGCGCTTGTAGCGTGCCAATGTAGAGCAAACCATCATGCGCTACTGGGTAAAGTGTTTCATCGTTATCTACCTTAAATAAAGTACCAGATGGTACAAAGGCGCCATTTTTTTGCCTTACTGTCAGTGTTGCGGCGCGTACTTTTTGTACTGCAAATTTCAAATAATCTGCACTTCTAAAGTAAGGTACAGCGGCCATTTTTGTACTACCAATTTGAGCATCGAGTTGAATATCTTTAGGCTCAATGGCAATATTATTTTTTTGATACGCGCGTAAATTAGGGATGACCTGCATGCCGCTCGCGTCTGTCTCTCCCACTAACTGATTTTCAGCATAAACGCGCACATTTGGGTAACCACCCACATCGACCACGGCAAAACCATCGTTTAAACGCCGCGAAAACATTAAATGATTTGCAACCATCACCGCGCCACCACTCATGGTTGCGCGATAAGCTCGCTGTTCACCATTGCTAGCAACCTCCGCCATATAAGTGCCTACATCATTTTGTGCGCTTATGCTTGCCTCTAGACGTTGAGAGTCGCCATCGGCGGCAATTACTCGGTAACCAAAACCTTTACCTACAGGTAAGTTTTGTTGCATAGTAATCGTTGTTTGCTCTTGCATTTTGCTTTGTGCTTGGCTGATATTCAGGCTGGTGCGCTTACCAAGCGCTTTAGTCACATTAAAAAGTGCTTGATAACCTTGATTATTTTCAAGATCTTTGAAGGCGGTTGCAGACAAATACCAGCCTGCAAACAAATTACGATTGTAGTTAAAATTGACTATCTTACTTTTTAAATTGTCTGCACTAACTTGGTTGATATAATTCACACTCAGCGAACCTAAAGTGGCATTTTGCCATGAGGCAAAAACCGTACTTAACCGCTCAGCACTCACTTGAAAGTCTGCTTGGCCTAATTGCGAGTAGCGGTTACTGGCTAGCTGAGTTCGAGCGCCCACGCTAAAAGCTGTGCCCAAGCGCTCATAACCTAGCGAAACCAGCTCACCACTACCTCTTTTCTCATCGCGACTAACTGCTAAGCTCACGTCTAAAATACCCACTTGTGGTATTAAAGTGACAGCACCAGCACTGGCTTGCTGCCGCTCTGGCTGTAGCTCACCATGCAACTCAGCCGTAAAGTTATTATTAAAACCATAGCGGTGTGTAGCCGCTGCAAATACATCTTGATACTTGTCACTGGCTACACCAAAATTTTGGCGGCTCAAGCCTGCCTCGTATGAAAAGTCATGCAGACCTTTAGTCAGCATACTTCTGCTTGCATAATAGGGCTGTGTAATTACTTGCTCACGGCCCAATAAATCTCTCACAACCAATTTAGCCTCACCACTGCCTGTAAACACTGGTAAATTATTAAGCGTAAACGGCCCTGGGTCTACACGCTGGCTAAATGTTCTTATATTGTTTAAATACACATCAATAGTTGAAGGCAAAACCGCACTACCATTCAGTGATAATTGTGGAAAAGTCACTAAGTCTGGGCGTGTACCAAAGTTAGTTGCATACTGCAAGCCACCAAAACGAATTGACGATCCAACACTACCGCCTCGGCTTATTGCATCGCCTATGCGCCAACTGCTTATTTTTTCTGGCTGATCTATTGTCCAGTTAGTCTCTAGGCGCACTGCTTGAGCTTGGCGACCAACATCTCGGATTAAGCTAGACCAAAGGCCTAGCCCATATTGATTAAAAATGCCTGCTTCTAGGCTTGCGTCAACTTGTGTATTCACTTCATTTTTTTGTAAAAAAAAATCATAATTAAAAAATCCGCCAGGTGTAGGTTTGTTTGGGCGAATAATCGGACGCTGATTTTCAATAATGCGATTATTAAATGCACTCACTGGAAGCATTACATCAGCAGTCAATTGTGTTTCGTCAAAAATATAGCTCGCTTGCGGCATATTTTGCGTGGCGTAATAGCGCTCATTGTTATACATCAGTGATTTTTCGGGGCTTGGTTTAGCGAGCTTCCAGCGCAAAATATCTTTTTCTGAAATCAACGTGTCGCCATTCACAGCATGCAACACAATAAGCACCTCTTTATCCACCTGCTGATTAACAGTTGCCTCGTAAACGGCTTCGTTTAATACTACTTGCTTAATCTGCGGCTCAAGGCGCAGTGCGTACTGGTAAGCAGATTCTGCTGCTTTAGCCGGCAGATTAACCCCGGCAAAATAAAGCAGAAAAATGAATAAATTAGCGACGCTCCAACGTGACGGTTTCAATTAAGTCACCTTGATCTGTTTTTGCGTTGAGTTGTATTACACCTGTATTTGTACTTATATTTGCATTTAACGATTTAGCTAAGTCTTTGTTTTGGTTACTCAATACCCACTCGGCAGATGCATTAGGTAGCACGTAGCGCATTTTATCGACCATACTTAATACGTCTGCACCTACTTTGAGCTCAAACGATTTAATCTGAATATGCGTGGTGCTATTGTTCGTTAATTTAAGCCGCAACTGATCAGCATTGATTGACTCTGCCGACCAAACTAATGGTTGTTTAGTCACTGCAGGGGCTAGAGTGCTGGGCTGAATAAACACAGGCACACTGATGTTAAGTAGTACATTAATTGAGCCTTTTTCAGCTGGTTTTGATTTATCTTGCACTTCGCGTACAAATAATCGGTAGGTTAATTCATTTTTAACATCTGGCTTACGCCGAGTAACCACACGTAAAATTTGCTCGCCATTAGGACCAATATTAAAAATAGGCGGGCTAATTAAAATATCTCGTGTGGGCTCAAAATAATCAACACCTTCTTTTTGTGACCAGCTTAATAGCTCAGCTTGCACCAAGCTTGGCGTTGCACCACGATTTTTAACTGTTAATGTAGTCGTTAGCGCCGTATCGGCTAGCACCAACCTTAATGGGGAAAGCTGTATTGAGCCGTTTGCAACTAAAAAATTAGGACACAATGAACCAAACAACAGACAAACTAAAAGACCTAGATTTAATTGTGTTCGCTTCATTATGTCGCTAACTTAATAAAATAGTGGATTCTACAGCTTCATTCTACTAGAACCCTTACAATAAGACCATTCTACTAATCAATGTTATTCAAACAATCTGATTAAGCTAGTTAGTACGTTAAATTGACTGTAACTACGTCAATGTACACACCTTGGTCAACCATTTGACCTGCTGGTATTTTCCCGAAAACAGTGTGGTTTTTAACACCAAGCATACTAGTACCGCCCACAGTAGATGTGCCTGATGTGCCGTCACCCCAAATAGTCATGTAATTACTATCAGAATACATGTTGTAATCAATCATTTGGGTTGGACCAGTCAGTTTACGGCCTGCAACGGTAGCGCCAGATCCTGCACCGCTTCCTAGCGCCAATGTGTAAGGTGTTACACCAGTACAAGTAACGCCAATATCAGAGGTAGCCATAATTGCGCTTGCGGCAGCTGAAGTATCGTAATCGGCAAAAGTAAGTGCTGTGGCAGAAACCACGCATGCGGTTAATACAGTAGTTGAAACTGTGATAGCAGCGGTTGATGTACCTGCGTTTGATTGGAGTGGCAATAGAAATGCAAAACCCAATAAGGCGATTTTTGTGTTGGTGATAACTGAGTTTGGTTTAGAGTTCATTTTGCTGCTCCTTAATAAATGGAGACACGCAATCGAGCCAATGCCGTGTTTGTTAGTGATGTGTCGGTTCATCATTAAATTACTGGGCTTGAAGCTAGAAAGTATGCGTCATTTTCATCCTTGAAAAAGTGGTTTTAAAATGTGTTAGAAAATTTATATTTAGTTCAAATCTGCTAACACGATTTAAATTTACGCCGTTAAAACAGAATTGTCAACACAAATAATGTGTGTGCTAACAAATATTTTATTGGCTAGTGCAAAAAAGACTAAAACAAAAAAATAAATATATAAGTCATTGTAATTAAACAATATAAAAATATTTCAGCAATATTTCAAGGATATTTCAGTTGCATTACAGCAGCGTTGCAATCGTATTACAGGGGTATTTTAAGCGCAAAATATTGCTTTATTTAACAAAAAAATGCTGCCAGATAGAAGCACTACTAAATAAAACAGAAAAAAAATATGTGTGAATGAAACGACCTTATTGCGTCAGTATTTCTAAAAATGACGAGTCATTTGTACTTAATATAGCCCAGTTACTTGACCAAAAGCATCTATATCAATACGTGTTGCACATGGCTCTTTTGGTAAGCCTGGCATGGTTAAAATATCATCACAAACCAGTACAATAAATTCAGCACCTGCATTTAAACGAACCTCAACAATATTAACTACATGCCCCTCAGGTGCACCCAATTTAGTTTTATCTGTAGAAAAAGAGCTTTGTGTTTTAGCAAAACAAATTGGGTAATGACCATATTTTTCTTGTAGTTTTGTAAGCTTATTGGTGGCTGACTCATTAGCCGTCACATGACTAGCACCGTAGATTTTGGTCGCTACTTTTTCACATTTTTGCCATAAAGTATCGGTGTCTGCATAAACAAATTGCATTGGACTAGTTGTTTTTTTAGCATTTTTTATTGCTAATGCTTGTGTGCGATCTGGCTTTATTTCAACATGCTTTATTGCACTGGGCTGCATGACATTTTGCTCGTTAGCTAATTGATTTAACTCGCACATTTTTACTACTATATTGGCTAAATCAATTGCACCAGCACCACCTTTTGCCCAATGTTGGGCTGTTACAATATGAACCTGCATAGCTTGCATTGCCGCTTTAATCATCGCTAATTCGGCAGCTGTATCGCTATCGAATTGGTTAATTGAAACTACACAGGGTAATTTATAAATCTGCGTGATATTAAATACATGCTTTTCAAGATTAGCCATGCCGTGGTTTAGCGCGTGCAAGTTTTCGATAGTGAGCGCACTTAAATTAGCACCACCATGATATTTTAGCGCACGCACAGTTGCCACAATCACACAAACATCTGGTGCCAAGCCCGCTTTACGGCATTTAATATTTATAAATTTTTCAGCACCTAAATCTGCGCCAAAACCCGCCTCGGTCACAACATAATCAGCAAGCTTCAGTGCTGTTTTAGTGGCTATAATCGAGTTGCAACCATGTGCAATATTCGCAAATGGTCCACCATGAATTAGCGCTGGTGTGTTTTCTATACTTTGTACTAAATTAGGTTTAATGGCGTCTTTTAGTATAACCGTCATAGCCCCTTGCGCTTGTAATTGACTAGCAGTTACGGGCTCGCCAGCAAAGTTTTCACCGATTACAATAGAACCAAGCCTAGCTTTTAAATCTTGCAGATTTTCACACAAGCATAAAATAGCCATTACTTCACTAGCTACGACAATATCAAAACCATCGTCACGCGCGTGACCGTTTATTGCGCCTAAGCCAACTGTAATTTGGCGAAGCGCCCTATCATTCATATCTAAAACACGCCGCCAAGTGATACTTTTTGGGTCAATTTGCAGGCTATTTCCCTGAAAAATATGATTATCAATCATGGCGGCTAACAAATTATGTGCGGTTTGAATCGCTGCAAAATCGCCAGTGAAGTGTAGATTGATGTCTTCCATCGGTACAACTTGCGCCCTACCACCACCTGCTGCTCCACCTTTTTTACCAAACACTGGCCCCATTGATGGCTCACGCAAACAAATAATCGACTTTTTACCAATATGCTGTAACGCATCTGCCAACCCTACCGTTGTGGTGGTTTTACCTTCACCTGGTGGAGTGGGCGAAATAGCGGTTACTAAAACCAGTTTACCACTTGGTTTTTGTGGCAAATGTGGATTTAAGTTAAGGTTAATTTTAGCTTTAAATTTGCCGAAATTCTCAATCGAATCAGCAGTTAAACCAAGCTTATCGGCAATATTAGCAATAGGCTGCATGATAGCCGCTTGGGCTAATTCAATATCGGTTGGCATAGGGTTAAACTTGTATGAGGTTTTAGTTATTTAACGCTTTAATCGACACATTTTCAAGGTAAAATAAACTTTATATTAAATAGAGAACATTGCATGATTAACCAAACAACCGCTGCACAAAAGGCGCAAACGCTCTCTGAAGCGTTGCCTTATATTAAAAAGTTTTTTGATAAAACAATTGTTATTAAATACGGCGGCAACGCAATGACGGATGACCACCTCAAAGAGTGTTTCGCCAAAGATGTGGTGCTATTGAAGCTTGTTGGCATGAACCCTGTAGTCGTGCATGGTGGTGGCCCGCAAATTAACGAAATGCTCGATAAACTAGGTAAAAAAGGCGAGTTTATTCAAGGTATGCGCGTAACTGACGCTGAAACCATGGATGTTGTTGAAATGGTATTGGGCGGGCAAGTGAATAAAGAAATCGTGAATTTGATTAATCGCCATGGTGGCAAAGCAGTTGGCTTAACCGGCC
>JANNBX010000255.1:0-2846 GCA_031385945.1 Methylophilaceae bacterium
ATGCGAAATTTACCTTTTAAAACAAAATACAGATGGCAGCTTAAGCGTGCCTAACCCAGACGATAAGCTAGATAAAGCTTGTTATGACGTGCGCGGCTTTATGGATAACTTTGCTTGGCTAGATAAAATGGCCACAGCGATTAACGGCTTAGGTTGGGATCTATATTCGTTTGACCATGAAGATGCTAACAGCCAATTTGAGTTTGACTTTAACTACAGCGATGCACTCAATCAGTGTGATCGCCTGATTTTCTTCCGTTATATGGCTAAACATTACGCGAAAGAAGATGGCTTAGTGGCCACCATGATGCCTAAACCATTTGCCGATAAAACCGGCACAGGCGCGCATTTTAATATGTCGCTTTATGACTTAGAAACAGGCAAAAATCTATTTGCTTGTGATCCTAAAGATGATCCACGCGGGCTAGGATTGACCACTTTAGGTTATCAGTTTATTGCCGGTATTTTAAAACATGGTCCCGCTTTGTGTGCGGCGTTTGCGCCTACTGTGAATAGCTATAAACGCTTAGTGCGGCGCGGTGCAATGAATTATTTTAGTTGGGCGCCTGTGTTTAATTCTTACGGATCTAACAATCGCACTAACTCAGTCCGTGTGCCGATGGGTGGCGGTCGTTGTGAATCGCGCAACGCAGATGGTGCAGTGAACCCTTATTTGGCCGCAGCGCTTGCTTTGGCGGCTGGTTTAGAGGGCATACGTGAAGGCTTAGACCCAGGCAAACCGAACGAAGATAATTTGTATGATATGAATGATGAGCAAAGAACAGCGCGTGGTATTGAGTTTTTACCACAAACCTTGCAAGAAGCTGTTGCCGCCTTTGCCGCTGACTCACTGATGGAAAAAGCCTTGGGTAAAGAGTTAAGAGATGAGTTTATTAAATATAAAACAGAAGAGTGGGAAACCTATCATTTGAACATTAGCCAGTGGGAAGTTAATCGCTACAGCTACATGTTCTAAATGGCACTCCTAAAAAATCAACTGGCGTCGTCATGCGGCGTTGTGACTCAAAAATAATTCGTTACATACAAAACGTATGCGCCTCATTATTTTTGATTCACGCCTTGCCTGACTTAGCCATTTGAATTTTTAGAAGCACCATGATGTGAATGTAAATATCAGCCTGAAATTGATTAGGATTAAGTAATGGCAATAAAATTTAATAAACAAGACGTACTTTGGGAAGAAACCATACCAGGTGGCAACCACTGGTCTGGCCTTATTCGCCGTGGCACAGCACTGCGCTTAACTGATTTATCTGGCAATGCTAATTGTTCTGCGTTGCTTTATAACGCTGCTGAAAAGCTAGAGCGCTACAACATGCCAGATACTTTAAAAGCGCAACATACGGCATTTTTAACCACAGGTAACGTGTGTTATAGCGATATGGGGCGTGTGATGTGTTCAATTATTGATGACATCTTAAGCTGGCATGACACCATTTGCGGCGTAACCGATAGCGCAATGATTACCGCGCAATACGGTGAAACTAGCTTTCAAACGCATCGTAATCATATGTACCGTAGTGGCAAAGATGGCTTATTGATTGAGCTAGCTAAGCACGGCTTAGGTAAGCGCGATTTAACGGCAACGGTGAATTTTTTTAGTAAAGTGATTGCCAATGAGGCGGGTGACTTGAGCTTTGTTAACAATCACAGTGTCGCTGGCAGCCATGTGGATATTCGATTTGATATGGATGTATTACTCGTGTTGTCCGCCGCACCACACCCGTTAAATACACAAACCGCTTATCAACCTGCTGATATTCAAGTATCCGCTTGGCAGTCAGGCTTAGCTCAACGCGATGACGTGTGCCGCAATAGTTGCCTGCAAAATAGCCGTGGCTTTATCAATACAGAAAGGTACTACTTATGAGTTTAACAATCAGTAAGTTGCAGCCTGAAACCGCGGTGCTTAACCAAATATGCAACGCAGGTGACCCCTGGATGGCAGAAGTTAAAAAAGGCCAAGTATTCAGAATTTTAGATTTAGAAGGTAACCAAGCGGTTGATACGCTTTTTTATAACGCGAATGACAGTGATGAACGCTACAGCGCAACAGACACCATCGCGCGTCAAAAGCAACTTTATCTAACTACGGGCTCGGTGCTTTATTCAAGTGAGGGTAATGCCATGCTGACCATTATTGCCGACACCTGTGGCCGTCACGACACCATTGGTGGCGCGTGTTCGGCAGAGAGTAATACCACGCGCTATGATCTTGCCAAGCGCCCTATGCACAGCTGCCGAGATAGTTTTATGCACGCTTTAAATCATTGTGACTGCGCCACACATCGCCATATGAGCAAGCGCGACATCACCGCTAACATCAATTTTTTTATGAATGTGCCAGTGACAACTGATGGCGCTTTAAGCTTTGCTGATGGTATTTCAGGTGCTGGAAAATACGTAGAAATGCGTGCAGAAATGGATGTCGTGGTGCTGATTTCAAACTGCCCACAACTGAATAACCCTTGTAATGCTTATAACCCGACGCCTGTTCAGTTGTTGGTTTGGGATGCAATGTAATCAATTAGTTTTAATAATTGATATTTTGAACTCGCACTGGGACGGCCTGATGCGATCAATAAAAAGCGAGACGACTCGCACTGCGTTGAGAATAAAATATGTTTAAAAAAGTATTAATCGCTAACCGTGGTGACCAGCCGCTGAAAAGCGGCGATTTGGCAACGGAGGCTCACTATGTTTAAAAAAGTCTTAATCGCTAACCGTGGCGAAATCGCCTGCCGAATTATTCGCACATTAAAAAAAATGGGCATTGGGTCTGTTGCTATTTATTCTGAGGCAGATGCAGGCGCGCGCCATGTGCT
>JANNBX010000058.1:0-2191 GCA_031385945.1 Methylophilaceae bacterium
TTCCATCGTAATCACACCATGGCTTGCCAATTTATTTGCAGTCACTTCATCCATACCATCCATCGCTAATAAATCAGCAGCAGGCTCGCCAACATGCTCTTCTTTAGCAATCGCTTGAGTGAGTAACGCAGCGCGTGCGCGGTTACGTAACTCATTGATGGTATCTTCATCAAATGCTTCAATTTCGTTCATTTCAGACATTGGCACATAAGCAATTTCTTCTAGCGTGCTAAAGCCTTCTTGCACCAAAATATCCGCAACTTCTTCATCCACATCCAATTTTTCCATGAACAACTGGCTAACATTGGCATACTCAGCCTGATTTTTTTCAGCTGCTTGCTCTTCAGTGAGCAAGTTAATTGTCCAGCCAGTTAATTCAGAAGCCAATTGCACATTTTGACCACGTGCACCAATCGCTTTGGCTAACTGCTCTTCGTCTACCACTACATCCATACTGTGTTTATCTTCATCCACCAATATGCTAGAAACTTCAGCAGGCGCCATAGCGTTAATGACAAATTGCGCAGGCTCAATGTTCCACAAGATAATATCGACGCGCTCGCCAGCCAACTCGTTAGTTACCGCTTGTACGCGTGAACCACGCATACCAACACAAGTACCAATCGGGTCTATACGCTGGTCTTTAGTTTGTACCGCAATTTTTGCACGTAAACCAGCGTCACGTGCAGCAGCGCGGATTTCGATTAAGCCCTCTTCGATTTCAGGGACTTCTAATTTGAATAATGCAGAAATAAACTCTGGCGCAATGCGCGATAAAATCAATTGCGGGCCACGGCCACCACGTTCAACACGTGATAAATAAGCACGCACGCGATCACCTACACGTAAATTTTCTTTCGGAATCATTTGTTCGCGTGGCAATAGGCATTCAATACGGCCCACTTCGATAATGGCATTGCCTTTATCCATACGCTTAATCACGCCAGTAACTAACTGCTCATCACGCGCTAAAAAGTCATTTAGAATCTGTTCACGCTCAGCTTCACGCACTTTTTGCAAAATCACTTGTTTCGCAGCTTGTGCGCCAATACGGCCGAATTCAATATTTTCTAACGGCTCTTCAATGTAGTCGCCCTCTTCAATATCTGCATATTTTTCCTGTGCATCAATCAAAGCAATTTGCGCATCAACATTTTCCATGCCTAGCGCGGTTACTTGCCAGCGGCGGAATGATTCATAGTCGCCAGTTTCACGGTCAATCGCCACGCGTACGTCAGCTTCTTCATCGCCAAAGCGTTTTTTGCTAGCAGAAGCCAACGCCAACTCAAGAGCAATAAAAATCACCTCTTTTTGTACGTTTTTTTCGTGTGCTAACGCATCTACTAATAATAAAATTTCGCGACTCATATTAAATTCCCGCCTTTTAACCCTAAATCCAACTGTTTATTTTTTCAATTTACTACTTAATCAATTACTTATTTACCAAATACTGGGCTAAGCCTTGCTTTATCTATATTACTTAATGCAGTTTTGTATATTTGCGTATCGCTTTCAAACAAAATATCATCACCTTCAACACCTTTTATGATGCCGATAAAATTCTTACGCGGCGCTGTGTTCGCGTCACTTTTAGGGGTTAAATCCATCACACCAACGCGCAATTTAAACGTAGCGCGCTCGCCGATAAATCGCGCAAAATCAGCAAGCGTTTTAACCACGCGATCCATACCTGGCGAGGAAACCTCAAGCCTGTCATACTCAATTTCATGGTCAACGGTTAATACATTGCCAAGCTGATTACTAACCAACACGCAATCGTCGATATTGACTGAGTCGGTAATATCTTTTGGGTCAGTTTTATCAATAAATACACGTAATAATTTACCTCGATTAGAAATCTCGAGATCCACCAACACATAACCCAATTGGTTAACAGTCCGCTCAATTAACGTGTTTAAATCTTGCATAATAAAATCTTACTTATCAAATACGCCGTCACGCGGACGACAAAAACAAAAAATGGGCATATAGCCCATTTCATTCTTAACATAATGAATTGTATCAATAAATTCAATGAATTGATAGCGCCATCAGACAAAGATGCTATCAATCCGTACAAAGCATAAAGCCCTCACTACTTTAATAGAAAGGGCTTTATGGGTGTTAACGAGATGAATCGCTAACAAATATAAATAGCTTGGCGGTGACCTACTTTCGCATGCAAAAAGCA
>JANNBX010000064.1:0-2087 GCA_031385945.1 Methylophilaceae bacterium
GCATGTTTGATTTCTTGGGGAGTGTTGCGCTCAGCGTGTTTACGACGTGCCAAAATGAATACCTAATATTACCTAAAAACGATATTTTAGCTGGAAATAGCTAGATTAAGCTTTTTATAGCGACTTGATTACATTATCAAATGCTAAGGCTAATCGTCAGTCTGACAAAAGTCGGAATCTAATAACGTTAAAGACACTAGATTCCATGTCAAGCACGGATTGACGATAATCGATATCGCATCTGTCGAACGACTGCAATCACGACGACCAAGCTCTCAAAAACTCAGCCCAATGCGGAGCTTTGTTTTCGAGTGAGTACGCTGTTAATGTGTCGCGCACCAATTGAATTTCAGCCTCATAAGCTTCTCGGTTTAAATGCCCACGCATCAACTGAAAGCGCAAAAATACCAAATGCGTATTGGCGACATCGGTTTCGCAATAATTGCGTATCGCTTCAATTTCACCATTTTTATAAGCGTCCCACACTTTGCTACCGTCCATGCCCAGCTTGCCTGGAAAGCCACAAAGTTGGGCAGTTTCGTCTAGTGGCGCGTTGGCTCTGGCGTTAAACATTGCCAGCACATCCATTAAATCGCAGTGTCGCATGTGGTAGCGGCTGATGTAATTATTCCACTTAAAATCTTTATCATCCTCGCCTAAATCCCAATAACGCGGCGCGGTTACTTTGTTAATCATGGCGCGATAATGCAATACGGGCAAATCAAACCCGCCGCCATTCCAGCTGATAATTTGTGGTGTATATTTCTCAATACCATCAAAAAAACGTTGAATAATTTCGGCTTCCGTTGATTCTGCATCGCCCAACGTCCATACTTTAAAATTGTTACCCTCACGCAATGCGCAAGAAATCGCACAGATTTTATGCTGATGTAACGGTAAGAAGTCACTGCCATTTTTTTGGCGACGTTGGTGAAACGCAACATTTGCAACATCCTCAGCAGATGTTTCAGCAGGCAAGCCCAGCAAGGCTTTCAAGCCATCGGTGTCGGGGATTGTTTCAATATCAAATACAAGTGTAGGTGTCATAAATTAAAGCATACTATAAATATCAAGACTTAAAATATTAAGACCAAAAAATAAAAAGGCTACCTAGGTAGCCTTTAGTTGAGTGTCAGCACTTAAAAAATTACTTTTTAGCCCAGCCACTATTAGTTTCAATTGACCAACCGCCTTGCGCTTTTTCAATCCATTTTTGCGCAAAAGTACTGCGTATTTCCGGCTCCCACTCCGGGTGACCGTTACCATTGGCAATTTCTTTATAGAGTGCGTTACGGTCACCATTTTCAGCATTCACTAAGCCGTTGATGCTCTGGCGGTCTTTAAGTGGCACTGCAGAGGTGTCACGTACTGCTACCAAGCCTTCTTTAGTTAATCCTACAGCGCCGCTAGCATAATGTGGCGCGAGTTGTTCGTGGCGCTTTTGCATACTGTTTTTAATGGCGGAAATTGCTGGCGTATTCACATCTAAATCTGCCGCAGCACCAACAAGCTGGCTACTTAATGCCAGCATCAAACCTAACGCTAATAATATTTTTTTCACTTTTTATCCTTTTTTCGTACTTACAATTTTTACTGGCCAGTCGTTTTATTTACGCTGGATTTATTTATCTGGTTTATTTATTAAGATTTATTTATTAGGCTCAGATTTAGCTGGTGCAGTTTCCACATTCACTTTTGCGCCTTCTTCTTTGAGTTGCCACACTTCATCTACAATTTTTTCGGCGGCTTTTTCAGCGGCTGCGGCAGGAAAGTAAATATTGATTGTCACGCAAGCACTGAGCCCTGTGACTAAAGCGGCCGTGAGTAAGTAATTTTTAGTGCTTATATTTTTCATATTTATCCTTTTATCTGATCCCAACTAATTCACTTGTACCTAATTCACTTGTACCTAATTTACCTGCACCTTAGTATTGGTGTCGGTAATTCGTTTTATTCTACTTAACAAATCAGCCAAGCTCACTCTATTTGTGTAGCCGTTCACGTTAACCGCAGGGATCCCACTCCCTTTAACGATGATATACCCTGTTTGGGTTGACTCAACGCCGCCCATTACACAAATATCGTTA
>JANNBX010000074.1:0-2642 GCA_031385945.1 Methylophilaceae bacterium
AGCTACATTACTCGCATTAAGCTGCCAAACTGGCTTTGCGGCAGATGAAGAATATACGTTTTTTAACTCTATTCAAGACGGAAAATCACTCTCTAATTTGCGCTTACGTTACGAAAATGTCGATCACGATTTATATCAACCAGCACCTAATGCCAACAAAAAACTAGCATCAACTTACGCACTCACCAACCGCACCTTACTCGGCTGGCAAACTGCACCTTACAACAACTTTAGTTTTGGCCTACAAGTAATCGATGTACATGAATTTAACGATGACTTTAACGATAGACGCGATAATCGCCCTGAGCACAGTAATGGCGGCCCATTAGCAAGTTTGAGCAAACGCCAGCATGCCGTCATTGTTGACCCAGGCTTTACTGACATCAATCAGCTTTATGTAGACTGGACTGGCATTAAAAACACTAAATTTCGTGCAGGTCGCCAGCAAATTAACTTAGATAACGTACGTTTTATTGGTGATATTGCGTTTAGGCAAGGCATGCAAGTGTTTGATGGCTTCTCAGTATGGAATAAGAGTATCCCTGATACCGAGTTATATGCTGGTTATATGACCAAAACTCGCCAAATTAATACCGCTTTGCGTGACACAGATTTAGTGTTGCTCAATGCAAAATATCGTATTTCACCAAGCGAGTCCTTAATCGGCTACGGCTACATGATAGACGCGCCTAATTTGAGTCAAAATGGTGGTAATCCAAACGCACCCGCAACTGCAGCTCAAGGTGGTAATGGTTTGGGCGGTAGTGATGATAGCCCTGCATCAGCCGCCAACTTAAATCCATTGCAAACAGATGCCAGCAATAAAACATTCGGCTTACGTTTAGACGGCACCCGCCCGATTAACCCAGATTGGAAAGTGCTTTACACCGCTGAATACGCAAAACAAACAGACTACAAAGACGGCAATGATTTAATTGACGCGCACTACTTTAAACTTGGCGGTGGTGCAGTTTACGATATTTTCTCATTACGCATTGATCACGAAGTACTCTCAAGTAACGATGGTAAATATGGCTTCCAAACACCACTTGGCACTAATCACTTATTTCAAGGTTGGGCAGACCAATTTTTAGTTACACCACGTCAAGGTATTGAAGACACATTTGTGACAGCCACGGTGTCAATTGGTAAGGCAAAACTATATGCTGAATATCATGTGTTTAAGTCTGATGAAAAATTTCAAACTTTAGGATTTACACCTACTAATCAAAAGTTAGGCGATAAATATGGTACCGAGTTTGACGCAAGCGTAGCCTACCCAGTGAACGAGCAATTATCGGCCAAACTTGAATACGCAAGATTTAGCGAAGATGACGTTTACGGTACAACTTTAAAAGCGCCATCACGTAAAGGTGACAAAGAAATTATTTGGGCGACCGCGCTTTACACGTTTTAATTAGTTTATAGCTGGTCATTGATTGCTTAGCTACACGCCACTCAACCATTTTTTCAAACTTAGTCTGCGCACTAACGGCTGAGTGTGCGTGTACAAAACTTAAACTATCTTTATAGCGCATATAAAGTGCAGACCGCCAACACAGAACGGCTAAGGTATAATAGACTTGTAGTCAACGTCGCCTACACCAAAACGCACCAAAATAGTGCCGTCAAAAATTGATTGATCAAAACAGTGCATTAGCATGTGTTGCAATCAAGATTAAGCAGTTGAATCCGTTGCCTTTTCGGTAAAGGCATATTCTTTGCTTAATATTCTTTAAATATTTTAATTGACCTAAATTTATATTATGCAAAAAATGAAACTAGTGGTGGTGGGCAACGGCATGGCGGGCATGCGCGTAGTTGAAGAGCTGCTCAAAATTGCACCCGAGTTGTATGACATTACCGTTTATGGCGACGAACCATACCCTAACTATAATCGTATTATGCTATCGCCTGTTTTGGCGAACGAGCAAACCATAGACGATATTATTTTAAACACCCGCGAGTGGTATGTAGAAAATAATATTACGCTACACACCAGTGCACGCATCAATAAAATTGACCGTAAAAACCGTGTTGTGTATGCCGAAGACGGCACTTCTAGTGAATACGACCGCTTGCTACTTTCAACAGGTTCAAAACCGTTTATGTTGCCAGTGCCTGGCGCCAAGTTAAACGGCGTGATTGGTTATCGCGACATTAAAGACACCAATGAAATGATAGATACCGCAAAAACGCATAAACATGCGGTAGTGATTGGTGGTGGTTTATTAGGTTTAGAAGCAGCAAATGGTCTAAAAATCCAAGGTATGGATGTCACCGTAATACACAAAAACGACTGGTTACTAGAAAAACAACTGGATAAAACAGCTGGCCGCATGTTGCAAAAAAGCCTAGAAGATAAAGGCTTAACCTTTTTACTGAATAAACAAACCGAACAGTTAATTGGCAATGAAGATGGTCGTGTAAAAGCGATTCGTTTTACCGATGGTCAAGAGTTACCTGCCGACTTAATCGTCATGGCCGTTGGCATACGCCCAAATTACGCACTAGCTGAGTCTGCTGGTATTCATTGCAATAAAGGTATTGTGGTGGATGACACCATGCAAACTTACGACCCACGCATTTATGCAGTGGGTGAATGCGTGGCGCACCGCGGTATTTCATACGGCTTAGTCGCG
>JANNBX010000082.1:0-9802 GCA_031385945.1 Methylophilaceae bacterium
TATTTTGTGGCGGATAAAAAAGATAGTGTGGCGGGTAAGCCTATTTTTAACAGAACCGTGACGTTGAAAGACGCTTGGCAAAAATAATGTTTTATTTGAATTTATTTAAAGCATTAAATACATATCAAATCGATTATTTATTAGTTGGTGGTTTAGCCATGAACTTGCATGGCGTACCGCGTATGACAATGGATGTGGATATCGTGATTGCGCTTAATAGAAATAACATCGCTAAATTGATTGATTGTATAAATGAACTTGGGCTATACCCCAGTGTGCCAGTGAAGTTAGAAGATCTAGCAGACACCAAAAAATGTGAGGTTTTGTGCAAAGATAAAAACTTAATTGCACTTTCACTCATCAGTAAAACGCCAGCAACTCCTACTGTGGACATTGTGATTCACCATCCCCTAAATTTTGAGTTGGCTTTTGCCAATAAAGTTGAACGTAACCTTGCAGGCACACCTGTGATAGTTGCTTCAGTTGAAGATATGATCGTGATGAAAAAGTTTGCATGTCGTCAGCAAGATTTAGCTGATATTGCCCATCTTGAAGCATTTTTAAGAGAATCGTAATGAAAGTAGCGAATGAACAAGCAGTTAAAGGCTTTAGTTACTACGTTTCAGAAGAGCAACTCGCTGCTTTCGCCAAGCTGACTGACTTAGAGCGTTTGCAATGGGTGGATGATGCACGCATGTTTACCTTGCTCACAGAAACCCCAGAAACAAAGGCACGCCATGATGCTTTGCGTGCTGGCAAGTATGCCAACTTTCATTTGATATAAAGATTCAGCGCTTTTTTAATTTAACTCTAAATCCTACAAGCTAAATTAAACTACTCCATCATCCCCATTGCAACTTTCAACTCTCTTGCAGTAATCGCATCTAAATTATCTAGCGTCGCGACCATACTTAAAGCTTCCATATGTTTACCGCTGTGTTCTGCAATTAAACCTAAGTAGTAGAGTGCGTTACTGTGATTGCTGTTTGTTGCGAGCACTTGATTAAAATGCTGCTCTGCAAGGGTATTATTGTTTAGGCTGTATTCAGCAACAGCTTTGTAAAATAGCGCTTCGCTGTTGTTTGGTTCTTTTTCAAACCAAGCGGCGGCGATTGTATTGAGCGCCGCCCAATCTTCAGTTTTTAAGGGTTGTACTACGCGCATGAAAAATGGCCATTTGTCACTTGATTCTGCCCAAAAAGGTAGTTCACTGGCACTGGTAATGCTTTGTTCTGACTTGTTGAGTAGCGCTTTTACCCATTCAACTGGCATGTGATAGTAAAACGCATTGTGACCTGGGCTTTTAACGGTAATGATGCCAACTAAATTACCATTTTCATCAAACGTACCGCCACCGCTGTCGCCTTGCCTAAAAGTGTTGCTGGCGCGCACAATCACACTGTCATCCATAGGGTATAAGCCTTTTACAAAGCCAGTTGTGCCGTTTGGACGTGGCGAAAAGTTGGCGAAACCTATAGAGTAAACGGCTTGTTCATATTTGAGATCTTCGCTTGAGCCAATATTAGCTACGGGCGCGTTAAGATTGTTGACAGTGAGTATGCATAAGTCGTGGTGCCAGTCTGGCTTTAAGGTGCTGGCGCTGAAGTTTTCACCATTAGTATTCACGGTGACAGATACCGCATTTGCAACTACGTGGCAATTGGTGACTACTTGATCTTTAGCGACCACCACGCCTGAGCCTAGGCCATAACCACCGCTAGCTAGAGCCACTTGCACTTTTACTACATGGGTACTAGCTTTTTGTATCAATACATCAACCGGCACTGCCAAGCTAGTAGTTGTTGCGGTTAGAGAAAATAAAGCAAAAATAAGCTTTTTCATTATCGCCTCCAATTTACATAAAAATCAGATCAAACATACTTTAGTTATAAATGTATTAGCAATATGCATACCAACTTGTACATACGATCGATGTCGACGTTGCTATGTGGTGATATGTAAAATATTTAAAGATTAAGGTGGACGTTGAAGTTGGCTAAATAGTTGTGTTGCAGAGAATTTGCAGTATATGTCTAGCGAGGCTAGTAGTGGCTTAATGCGATGGTTAATTTTATGAATTTTTCGCACCAAATTGATGCGTAATTGAATAATACTAGTTAAATTTTTTTCAAAAAAGTTTTTAACGCTAAACCTTCCCCTATTGGGTAGGGGAAGGTTTAGTGAAGATTTTAGAGTAACAATCTACGCACATCACTCAACATCATGCGCATATGGCTGGTGAAACGTGCGCCATCAGCGCCATCTACCACGCGGTGGTCATAGCTGAGTGACATTGGCAATATTAAACGTGGCTCGAAAGTTTTAGCTTTTGCATCCCAAACAGGCTGCATACTTGAACGTGAAACGCCCAAAATAGCGACTTCTGGGCAGTTGATAATCGGCGTGAACATCGTGCCGCCAATGCCGCCTAGGCTGGAGATGGTGAAGCAACCGCCTTGCATCTCTTCCATTTTGAGCTTGCGTTCACGCGCTTTGCTTGATAATTCGCCTAAATCGCGGGCAATATCGAGCACATCTTTTTGCTGTACGTCTTTAACCACGGGCACAACTAAGCCATCTGGCGTGTCGCAGGCAAAGCCGATATTAAAGTAATTTTTTAAGATTAAGCTATCGCCATCAGGCGCTAATGACGAATTAAAGTTTGGATATGCTTTTAGCGCATTCACTGATGCTTTAATCAAAAACGCCAACATGGTGAGTTTTACGCCACGTTTTTCCGCATCGGCTTGCATCGATTTTCTAAAGTCTTCAAGGTCAGTAATGTCTGCTTCGTCAAACTGAGTCACATGTGGTGCTGTTACCCAGTTGCGATGTAAATTTGCACCAGATATTTTTTTGATGCGCGATAATGGTTTGCTTTGAATCTCGCCAAACTGGCTAAAATCAATCACAGGCATTGGTAAAGTAGCTAATGAACCTAAGCCAGCGCCCATGTTTTCTGTACGTGGTTTGGCAAGCTCACCTTTTACAAATGCTTGAATATCAGCTTCTGTAATGCGATTTATAGCAGCTGAGCCTTTCACAAGCGCTAAATTTACGCCTAATTCACGCGCAAATTTACGCACCGATGGGCTCGCATGCGAGTTGTTAGTGTTACTCACCACTGCGCTTTCACCTACTGGTAATGGCTGGTGCGCGGGTTGAATCTGTTTAACTGGCTCTGGTGCTGGGCGGCTTGGTTCAGGTATTGCCGCTTTAGGTGCTTCTGCAATTTTCTCAGCTATTTTTTCTGCGGCAGGCGCTAGCGTTTCAGCAGGTTTGCTTTTAGCTTTGGCGCCGCCTTCTTCTACTTCAAGCGATAAAATGACGTGACCTTGGGCGATTTTGTCGCCTACTTTTAGGTTCACCGCTTTGACTAAACCTGCAAATGGTGCAGGAATATCCATCGACGCTTTGTCTGTTTCAAGCGTAATGAGTGAATCATCTACGGCAATGGTGTCCCCCACCTTTACCAGTACGTCAATCACATCAACGCTGTCAAAATTACCGATATCTGGTACTAAAACTTCTTTTAAAGTCATGTTTTTACCTTAAATAGTCACTGGGTTCGGTTTGTTCGAATCCAAATTGTATTTTTTAATCGCTTCAAGCACTTTGGCTGCTGGCAATTTGCCTTCATCAGATAAGGCTTTAAGCGCCGCTACTGCTACGTAATAGCGGTTTACCTCAAAGAAATCACGCAACGCTTCACGGCTATCAGAGCGACCGTAGCCATCTGTACCAAGTGCTACAAACTTATTTGGCACAAAGCGTTGAATTTGCTCAGCGAAGCTCTTCATATAGTCAGTAGAGGCGATAACTGGGCCTTTAGCATCTTTTAAAGACTGCGCCACAAAATTGGTGCGTTGTGGTTTTTCAGGGTTCAGCATGTTCCAACGTTCGCAATCTAGGCCTTCGCGGCGTAGCTCGGTAAAGCTCGTTGCACTCCAAACATCGGCTGAAACGCCCCAGTCTTTTTCTAATAACTCAGCTGCAGCAATTACTTCACGTAAAATCACGCCACTACCCATCAATTGTACTTTTTCGCCTTTGGCTGATGATTTACTAAAGCTATATAAGCCTTTGAGGATGCCTGCTTCAGTGCCAGCTGGTAGGGCAGGGTGCGTATAGTTTTCGTTCATCAACGTGATGTAGTAATACACATCTTCTTGATTTTGAACCATGCGGCGCAAGCCTTCTTGAATTATTACTGCTAATTCATAGGCAAAAGTTGGGTCGTAAGAAATACAGTTAGGAATCGTTGCAGCCATTAAGTGGCTATGGCCATCTTCATGCTGTAAACCTTCACCGTTCAATGTGGTTCTACCTGCTGTTGCACCAAGCAAGAAGCCACGCGCACGTGAGTCACCCGCCGCCCAAGCAAAGTCGCCAATGCGTAGGAAACCGAACATAGAATAGAAAATGTAGAATGGAATCATTTGTGTGCCAGTGACACTGTATGACGTAGCAGCCGCTAACCAGCTGGCAAATGAACCCGCTTCGTTAATGCCTTCTTCTAAAATCTGACCCGTTTTTGATTCTTTGTAATACATCACTTGGTCAGAATCTTGTGGCTCATACAATTGGCCGACTGAAGAGTAAATACCTAATTGACGGAACATACCTTCCATACCGAACGTACGTGCTTCATCTGGCACGATAGGCACTACATATTTGCCGATTTCTTTATCGCGCACTAAAGTCGAAAGGATACGCACAAACGCCATTGTCGTTGAAATTTCGCGCTCACCAGTGGCAGTTAGCATGTTTTCAAATGCTGAAAGCTCAGGCACTTTAAGCTCGTTACCTTTAGCGCGACGTTGTGGCACAAAACCACCCATGGCATTACGGCGCTCAGCCAAGTACTTCATTTCTGGGCTGTCGTCCGCTGGTTTGTAGAGTGATAAGTTTTCAACTTGTTCGTCTGTTAATGGCAAATCGAAGCGGTCACGGAATTTTTTCAGTGACTCAATATCCATGCTCTTTTGTTGATGCGTGGTATTTTGACCTTCGCCCGCGTCGCCCATGCCATAACCTTTAACGGTTTTGGCTAAAATTACTGTTGGTTGACCTTTATGGTTTACCGCTGAATGGTAAGCAGCATAAACTTTGTGAGGGTCGTGACCACCACGGTTTAAGCGCCAAATATCAGCATCACTCATGGCCGCAACCATTTCTTTTAGCTCAGGATATTTGCCAAAGAAGTGCTCACGCGTATACGCGCCACCTTTTTGTTTAAAGTTTTGATATTCGCCATCTACGCACTCTTCCATGCGTTTTTTGAGCAAACCATCTTTATCCATGGCTAGTAATGGGTCCCAATATGAACCCCATACCACTTTCAAAGCATTCCAACCCGCACCGCGGAAGTTAGATTCAAGCTCTTGAATGATTTTGCCATTGCCGCGCACAGGGCCATCAAGGCGCTGTAAGTTACAGTTAATCACAAAAATCAGATTATCTAAGCCTTCACGCGCAGCGAGTGAAATAGCACCTTGTGATTCAGGCTCATCCATTTCACCATCACCACAGAATACCCATACTTTACGGTCTGAAGTATCTGCAATGCCGCGGTCGTGCATATATTTTAAGAAGCGCGCTTGATAAATACCTGCCAAAGGGCCTAAACCCATTGATACTGTTGGAAACTGCCAAAAATCGGGCATTAACCAAGGGTGAGGGTAGCTAGATAAACCATTACCGCCTGTTTCTTGGCGGAAATTATCCATCTGCTCCTCAGTGAAGCGACCTTCAAGATAAGCACGTGCGTAAACACCAGGTGACGAATGACCTTGAAAGTAGATGCAATCACCCCCGAAATTCTCATTTGGTGCGCGAAAAAAATAGTTAAAACCAGTGTCATACAACGTAGCCGCAGACTGGAAACTTGCAATGTGTCCACCCACGCCAGGAGATTTCTCGTTTGCGCGTAACACGGTCATAATCGAGTTCCAACGTACAAGCGCACGCACACGGCGTTCCATTTCAGGGTCACCTGGTAATTTAGCTTGCAAATGCGTTGGAATGGTATTGACGTAAGCAGTTGTTGCTTTATAAGGTAAATTAGCACCTGAACGACGTGCTTTATCAATCATTTCTTCTAATAGAAAATGGGCACGCTCAGTACCTTCGTTTTCAATGACCGAAGTTAGTGCATCCAGCCATTCTTTGGTTTCTAGGCTGTCAATATCGTGATTCAAAGTCATGCGTGGGTAGTCTCCGTAAGCTGCTGCTGAGTAGGTATAATATAACCTGATTATGGGCGAACTGGCTTGATTTAATGCAATCTATAAAGGTAACAGTTTGGCTTTTTTAAGTGCTTTGGTCAAGTTTTAAGCGCTTTCATTTCAATGATTTTAAGATTAGTGTGCAAACAATTTACAGGGTTTGCGTGCCTGTTTCGCTAAACAATTTAACTATTTTATATAAGAGTAAAGACTATCAAATATGAGCATTCATCTCACACAGCATTCTGATATTGCAACTGAAAAATCATTAGCTCATGCAAAACATGTACTTTTGGTGCTGACTGAATCAGAACCAGCAGAGCTTGCTTTTAAAAGCATGTTGCATGCCAAATTGGCACGTACGCAGGATGAATATAAAGACTTGGTCAAAACGCCACTGAATATTGAGTTGCTAAATGGTGGTATTGCGAGTTTTGTGGTGTTAAACGACCAATTAAATATGTTTCAAAAACACAGTTTGTTGCGTAAAGCGGTTAAATGTTTGCTTGATGAAAAGCCTGATAGCCTGAGTATTTGCGTGTATGGCGATGAAGCGACGCGTGAAGCGAATGCTTGTGCCGCTTATTATGTGGTGACGGTCAATGCGGCCGAATTGCCGAATCGCAAAAAAGAAACAAAATCTCAGCCGCTAAAAGCAGTTGAAATACACGGCTATAAAGCTGAGCATGATTATGGTTATGTCAATGCACGCGTTGCGGGCAATACGTTATGTCGCACCTTAAGCATTACACCGCCAAATGATTTGACGCCGTCTATTTATCGTGAAAAAGTGAAGAAGCTAGCTAACGAGCAAGGCTGGGCTTGGGAAGAGTTTGATATGCCCACGCTCAAAAACATGGGTGCTGGTGCGTTTTACGCGGTTGGGCAAGGTAGTGAGCCAATGGATGCGGCGATTGTGCATCTGACTTATACGCCAGAAAGTTTTACTAAAAATATTGCGTTAATTGGCAAAGGTATTTGCTTTGATACGGGTGGGCACAATTTAAAACCTGCCAAATATATGCAAGGTATGCATGAAGATATGAACGGTAGCGCGGTTGTTCTGGGTATATTGCAAGCTGCTACTATGATGCAGTTGCCTGTAAAAATAGACGTTTGGTTAGCGATTGCACAAAACCATATTGGCCCGCTAGCTTATAAACAAAACGATGTAGTGACTGCTTTAAACGGCATGACCATTGAGATTGTGCACACCGATGCTGAGGGCCGTATGGTGCTGGCTGACACGCTCACCTTGGCTAGCCGCAAAGATGTAAATGGTAGCTTGCCTAATGTAATGATTGATTTCGCAACACTTACCGGCAGCATGCACAGCGCATTAAGCGACCGTATGACTGGCGTATTGTCGAATCGCCCAACATTAGCCGTTCAGGCAGTATTGGCGGGCGCTGCGGCAGGTGAGCGAATAGTGGCGTTTCCATACGAAGAAGATTTTGACAGCGATTTAGACAGCGACATTGCTGACATTAAACAATGCACACTAGAAGGTGGTGCTGACCATATTCACGCTACACGCTTTTTGGGAAAATTTATTGAAAATGACGTACCGTGGCTACACACCGATTTGTCGTCCTACAGCCGTAAAGGCGGTTTAGGGGCGGTAGGCACTGATACCAATGGTTTTGGCGTTGGGTTTGGTTTAGCGCTCATTAAGCAGTTATTAGCTGATTAGTTGGACATCACTTTCCTTTGTTAGCGCTACGCTCGTTACTCGTACGCGTAGCGTTTTCACCGCTAGCTGTTACTGCTCCTAATCCCAACAAAGATTCTAATTGCCCAGCTTGCGTGATATTTGAGGTCATGCTAGGCTTCAGAGAATAGCAGTAATTCCTGAGAAAAAATGAATAATAATTGAAGGGAATACAGTGGAAAAGCCACTGCATTTAGACGCTTTTGTTTGGGCTTGCGGAGCTTTTTGTCAGCTGAATCGTATTCCGCACGATGTGACTTTGCTTATCAAGCAATATCCTCCGCCTTACAACCTCGCTAATCTACAACAAGCACTACAGAGTTTTGGTTTAGCCAATAGTCTCAAGCGATATTCAGTTAATCAATTACAAAATGCAAGTTTCCCTTGCCTTGCCATTCTAAATCCGACCATTGCTCCCGCCACACAAGTTACATCGCCATCCTCATTAAATCTAGACTCCTCAACCAAGCCTGAATCTGCTCCAGAAGAGCCAACATCCACTTATGGTGTAGCGCTTATACTGAGACGTGATGAGCAACGCTTACTGGTATTACATCCTAACCAAACAGAGCCAATTACCGTAGGTATTGAAGACTTTGCCAAGGAGATTACAGGTGATTTTTTAATGGTACGCAAAGCAGATGCAACTGTATCTGACGATGGTAATACGGTTCCTGCTGCTAATTTAAGCGCTAACAGTCACAGTCAAAATAGCCCTGATAAACCTTTCGGCTTCCGCTGGTTTATCCCTGAGTTACTCAAATATAAAAAGATTTGGTCTGAGGTATTATTAGCTTCACTCACCATTCAACTCGTTGGTTTAGCAGTACCTATTTGTACGCAAATTGTGATTGATAAAGTTGTTGTGCATCACACCACCAGCACCTTGATTGTGATTGGCGTCGCCTTGTTTATCTTTCTGATCTTTAGCTCAGCTATGGGTTGGGTTAGGCAGTATTTAGTACTGCATACGGGTAACCGTATTGATGCAACACTGGGGCATAAAGTGTTTAGTCATTTGCTCGATTTACCTGTGCGTTATTATGACCATCGTCCTACAGGCGTCATCATCGCCCGTGTACATGGGGTTGAAACCATCCGTGAATTTTTAGCGGGTGGCTTGGTAACGCTACTACTAGATTTTCCATTCTTAATTGTATTTCTCGCCATTATGTTTTGGTATAGCTGGCAGCTAACTTTAATTGCAGTTGCCTGCTTAACGATTATTGCCATCATCAGCTTTCTGGTAACACCTATTATCCGCGCTAAGCTGAATCATCAATTTATGCTGGGTGCCCGTAATCAAGCGTTTCTCACAGAATATGTCTCTGGTATGGAAACGGTGAAATCCTTACAAATGGAACCACAGCTTAAACAAACCTTTGGTAACTATCTCAGTACATATTTAACAGCCAGTTTTGATAGTCGTAAACTCTCTATCACCTACAATACTGCTGCTAACACACTAGACCAACTACAAACACTCGCCATCCTCTGCGTAGGTGCATGGCTAGTCATGCACAATAGCAATTTCACCATCGGCATGTTGGTGGCCTTTCAAATGTTTTCAGGTAGGCTATCTGGCCCTGTATTACGTTTAGTCGGTTTATGGCATGAGTTTCAATAAGCTGATTTTGCATTGAAGCGTCTAGGTGATGTGATGAACGCGCCAGCAGAACACATGACGCTTATCCGTACCCGTGCCAACACTAACCAAACCACCAATATTGCCGTAGATGGTTTAGGCTTTAGATATGGTGATGACTTACCTTGGTTATATCAAAACCTCACCTTCAATATTCAAGCAGGGCATTGTGTCGTAGTGATGGGGCCTAGTGGCTGTGGCAAAAGCACACTAGCTAAA
>JANNBX010000086.1:0-9449 GCA_031385945.1 Methylophilaceae bacterium
GTTAGCAACAATCAAGATAGCTTGAAGCGCGTGCTGGCGAAAGGTTGTTGGAGCGCCATTGAAATGTTCAGTAGCGAAACTTTTGGTGACGCCAGTTCAATCAAAGGCGCTGGCTGGGAAACACGCAACCTTGACGCGTTAGGTCGTTTTGATATTTATTTTAAAGGTGAGCGGCAAGGTAATTTAAGCTGGCAAATATTGGGCGAACATAACCGCATGAACGCACTGGCTTGCATTGCCGCCGCGCGCCATGTGGGCGTGGCACCGTGTATCGCGATTGAAGCGTTAAGCGAATTTAAAAACGTTAAACGCCGTATGGAAACAAAAGGTGTGGTGAATAACATTACTGTTTATGATGATTTTGCCCACCACCCAACGGCCATTGAAACTACTGTAGCAGGCTTGCGCGCTAAAGTAGGCGATTTTAAACAAACAGGCGCGCGCATCATTGCGGTACTTGAGCCCAGAAGCAATACCATGAAGCTAGGCGTAATGAAGCAAGCTCTGCCAGCGAGCCTAAAAGACGCTGATTTGGTGTTTTGCTATGGTACAAATTTAGGCTGGGATATCGCAGAAGCCATGCAGCCAATTGCCTATAAAGCGCAAACGTTTGATGACTTAGAAGCGCTGATTCACGCCATTCATTTAGTCGCCAAACCAAATGACCATATTTTAGTCATGAGTAACGGCGGTTTTGGCGGGATTCATGCTAAATTACTAAAAAAACTACAATAGATTGTCAAATTTGCGCGAGTTAAAAGCTTGAAACCTCCTTTTTTAAGCTGGGCTTACTTTAAAGCGTTACCGCCACTCACGGCGGCTTTGCTTGTTTCCGTCGTTATTCACGCTGCAATTTTAGCCATTAAATTTACGCCGCCGCTCAGCACCATTAAAGACAACTTAAGCATGCTTGAAGTGGTCTTAGTGAATGCAAAAACGCTCACTAAACCCACCAAAGCCGATGCGCTAGCACAAGCGAATTTAGATCGTGGTGGCAATACGGATGAAAAACGCCAAGCAAAATCTGCTTTACCTCCGCCTAAAGATGAAGTGCTGGAAACAGCTATTGAGCCAGTAGTTGGCAGCAAAAGTGATAATGACGCATCTGAAGCAGAAGCGACAGCTGCGCGTAAAGAACAGCAAGTAAAGCTACTAGAAAAAGAGTCGCAAGCCATGCTTGCCTCACTGGATAACAAGCGTAAGCTAGACATGACCCCTGCTCAATTAGTAGCGGCCGAGAAGACAGAAACTGGTAAACAGGCCAAAACCAGCAAAGACAAAAAAGCCGATGATGAATTACGTGAGCTTAATTTAAAAATAGCCAAACTTGAGGCACAAATTGCTAAAGATCACAGTGCGTACCAAAACCGTCCCAAGCGCAAATTTTTAGGTGCACGCACGCAAGAATACCGATTTGCACGTTATGTTGAAGCATGGCGACAAAAAATTGAGCGCGTAGGTAATTTGAATTACCCTGAAGCCGCCAAGGCACAAAAGCTATATGGCAGCCTGCAAATGACCGTTGAAATTAAAGCCGATGGCACGATTGAAGGTATAGAAATTACGCGTAGCTCTGGCCACAAATTACTCGATAATGCCGCTAAACGTATTGTGCGCATGAGCGCGCCTTATGCGGTTTTTCCTAATGATATTCGCAAAGATACTGACATTTTGAGCATCACCCGTACCTGGACCTTTACACGACAAGATAGCCTTGATACACAAGGCGCTGAGTAAAATAATATGAGTAATCCCTATTTTGAACATCACGTATTTTTTTGCTTAAACCAACGCGAAGGTGGTGAGGCGTGCTGTATGAATAATGGTGCTGAAAATGCTTTTAATCACATGAAAGCACGCGTGAAAACACTCGGCCTGAATGGTGAGCATAAGGCGCGAATCAACCGTGCAGGCTGTTTAGACCGCTGTGATGAAGGCCCGCTTCTGGTGGTTTACCCAGAAGCGATTTGGTACACCTTTGTAGATAATGCAGATATTGACGAGATTATTGATAGTCACTTAATCAATGGTCAAATAGTAGAACGTTTAAAGATTTAAGGCGCTAAAAACTCGCGCTCACACGATGTCATCCTGAGCGTAGTCGAAGGATCTAGTCTTTTTCTGAATATTGCATAGATTCTTCGACTACGCTCAGAATGACAACTCTGACGTTATTTTTTGCCTCAAAATTTCTATCGTTTTTCCATCTAATTTCGCTGCATTTCCCTCACGCAACGCCTCACCCCAATGTGAATTCGGAAAACTTTTATCGTTTTCAAAACGCGGAATCACATGCCAATGCATGTGCGGCGTTTTGTTTCCCAAACTCGCTAAATTGATTTTTGTGGGGTTAAATTGCTCTCTAATCGCCAGCTCTACCGCAAAAACCACTTTCATCATACGGGCACGCTCATGCGGTATTAAATCAGTCATTTCTTTCACATGCGCTAATAATTCCACACGACAATACGCAGGGTAATCTGCATCATTGAGCAAAACCACTCGGCAAAAATCATCTTGCCATAGCGTGTTGTGTGGCGTTGGTTTACAAAGATCACAAGTCATATTTTTGGAGCGGGTAACGGGAATCGAACCCGCGTATCGAGCTTGGGAAGCTAGCGTTCTACCATTGAACTACACCCGCGTTGGCCTTTAAAGAGTTCGCTAATGCGCTATGACATCCATGTTAAAGGTCTTTTGTTTCCCAATCAATGAGCCAATCGTTAAAATCTTCCACTGGCATGGGGCGAGCGATGTAATAACCCTGGCCATAATCGCAACCCATGGTTTTTAGCAACTCTAAAACCATTTTATTTTCGATGCCTTCAGCCACGACTTTTAATCCCATGTTATGCGCTAAATCAATCGTTGAGCGTACAATTTTAATGTCTTCACTATTTGGCGTCATGTCAATGATGAATGATTTGTCGATTTTCAATTCATTTACTTGCAAGTTTTTAAGATAAGCAAAAGACGAATAACCCGTGCCAAAGTCGTCGATAGAAATTTTAAGACCCATATTCGACAACTGCGCTACAGTCATTTGCGCGCGTTTTGGGTCTTCCATGATATTACTTTCGGTAATCTCAAGTGTGATTGCTTTGGGCGGTACTGATTTTTCAGCCAGTATTCTAGATATTCTATCGGGCAGCTCTGGGTCCATTAAATCACGAGCTGATAAATTGATTGCGATAGAAACATCGACATCATAGCTTTTCCACTCTGCGTAGTAGCTCGCGGCGCGTAAAAGCATCCACGTAGTGATTTTGGCAATTTGCCCAGTTTTTTCAGCTTGTGGGATAAATTGATCTGGGTAAACCATCTCACCCTGCGGATTTAACCAACGAATTAGCGACTCAACAGCTACAATTTTGTTAGTTGCTAAATCAATCTTAGGTTGTACAAAAAATTTGAACTGGTTTTGTTCCTCGGCGATTTTTAGCTCAGAAACAAACGCAATATTTTGTTCTTTGCTCACATCTAATTTGCTATCGTAAACCACTGCATGCACTTGCAAACGCTTAGCTTCATACATAGCCAACTCGGCACGGCTTACCAATAACTCCACCTGATTAGCGTGATTTGGAAAAGTTGCCAAGCCCATTCTAGCAACCAAATCTACAGGATGTTCGTTGATGACTGCAGGCATTTCTAGCGTTTTTAAAATACGCTCTGCAACCGATAATGCGATATTGGCTGTTACATTGGGCATAATGATGGCAAATTTATCTCCTGCAAATCGCGCAACAATATCTGTATTTTTTTTGTAACAGGCATCTTTAATGCGGTGCGCTACCAGCTTCAAAATCTCATCGCCTGCAGCGTGCCCAAGCGCTAAGTTAATTTGCTTGAATCGATCAATATCCAACACGATAATCGTAATACTACGAAAATCGCTCATCACTTTTTCTATACTTTTTTCTAGTGACTCAGTAAAAGCGGCGCGATTAGGCAAGCCCGTGAGTTCGTCCCAGTAAGCTAGGCGGGTGATTTTGCGCTCACGTGCGGCAATAGCCTCACGCATGCTATTCAGCGTTTTGCCTAAATTAGCAAACTCTTCCGTGCCGTTAGTGCTAAAAACAGTCGAGTAGTCACCCTTTTCAAAGTGTTTAGCATTCACTGCAAACTCGTTAATCGGTCGGCTAATCTTAGTTGCCATGTAAAATCCAGCCGCTATAAAAATAATCAAACCAGCTAGGGCTATTAGCAATAATGTGAGCTGTAAATCTTTATAAGGCTTGGTGGCTTCATCAATTGAGCGTTGTAAAACTACCACTACATGATCGTTTTCTAGTCCTAGTTCTTTTAGTTTTACAAAACGGGTGCTGTATAAAGTGTTATTTAAATTAATTTCAGACTCGTAAATATCGTGACTATTTTGACGCTGACTGACACTGAGTAGCCTTGCAATACTGGGCTTATCTAGCGTAGTTGCCACCGAAATCCACTTATTTTCAGCATTTTTTTGTAAGAAAGTTACTTCAAGGTTGGCAAGCTTGTGCATGCGTCTTGCTAATGCATCATCAATGGCAAAGCCCATCGTCACCCAACCTGTGAGTAGCGGTGCATTAACGGGTAATACAACTAGCTGTTGTGGCGTATCGTTTAATATCACCAAACCAGTTGCGCTACCCTTAATTCTAGCTACATCTATCAGCTTTTCAATTGCCTGTTGTGCGTCTGGCTTATTTTCATTGGTTGTACTTGCAACATATTTACCGGGTGCATCGTGAAACATCGCGATATCTGCGCTGATTCGGCCACGATAATTGTCTAAAGCCGACACAATTGTTTCTGCATCTTTACTTGAAACGGCCTCTCGAAAGCCATAATCAGCCGCTAATATTTTAGAAGCTTGAGTGAGATTTTTACTATTATCCGAAATAAGATTATCAAAAATACGCTCACCTACGGTTAAATCGCTAGTGGCTTGCTGGCGGGCGTTTCTTTCAATGTTAAAGCGCGTGGTAAGGTACCCAGTGGCTTGAATAATCAGTATCAGTACTAAAAACGTGAGGGTTATTTTGGTCTGCAATGTATTGAATCTGGGTAACTGGCTGATTAACTTCATATTCAACTCCACCTTTTTAAGTACTAGTTCGGCACATATTTTTAATTAAGTGCTCACCATTTAAGTTTTATGTTTTGCTATTATTCAAACACGACTATTGATTGCTGCCAATTAAAAACTAAACTGGTCGATTATTTTGGTAGCAAAAAAGGTTTTAGCTCTAATGTTAAAGCAGCCTCTTGGTTACTGGCTAGTTCTACCGATTTTTCAACTACTTTGTTTTCCTCAGCGAGCGCGTAATGCCAAGCTTTTAATACATAAGCGCCATCTGGCACATCTTTAAGTAGCACTTTACCCAAAGCATCTGTTTTAGCAAAATAAGGTGTATCAACAATATGCACAAACGCTACCATTTGGTCGTGGATATTGCAGCCTAAAACAGCTGTACCCGCTTTATCAAACAACACAGGCGCTGCAGGCACGCCTGTATACAGCTTGAGCTCAAAGGTTTTGGCTGGCGAAAACGAATAAACATGGTGACGAACTGTATCGCGATTAGGAAAAGTAATGAGGCTGCCAGCTTGTGCCACAGTGACTAGCGGTAAAAATTTACGCCCTTTTTGCTCAATACTTACGGCTGTTGTAGGGGCAATACTGGTTATTATTTTATTGACTGGCTCTACATAAACCACCGCATTTTGCAAGGCTACGCCAGCTTTGTCGGTAATTTTCACACTTAAATTAGCCGCATTAGCTGGGCTTAGTAACATGAGGCTCATCGTGCAAAATAGCCACTGAGCTATCTTGTTATGTTGCACGCTAAACTCGGCAGATAAGCGATTGATTTTATGCTGAGTTTCACGCTTGTATTGACTATAATTGAGCAAGATGACTCTCCAATAACTAACAAATTATTAAAAAACGATGTCCCGCTTCATGGGCGCTAATAGTTTTAATAACTCGTTTTTCTCAGTTGTGTTGACATGTTTATTAAGTGATTGCCTGAAAATTTCAACAAAAACCTCAAACTCGGCCTGCGTAATTTTGTGGTCGGCATGTGCATTTTTCATGGTTTCACCTTCATATTTGCAAGGACCATCACTTAAATAACACAGTTGCTGTACAACACTTTCTTTTAGGGTAACAAGTTTAATGCCATCAAAAGACCGCATTGTTTTTGGGTTCAACGCCACTGCGTTGATCGTTTCATCTACGACTAAGTTAAGCGTAGCCGTGCCGCCTAAACGCTCAAACAAAGTAGGTTGCTTGGATGCAGGTGTCAGAAAATTGGTAGTCGTGCAGCCCACTAATAACGCGAGCAAACTCAGCAGTTGAACTAATTGTTTAACTAATTGTTTTGGCATTTATTTCAGTCTAAACATAAAATTTTGCGGCAACATGTGTATCAATTCTGTGAAAAAAGTTTATGATTATTTACAATTCATACTATATCAAGAATATTGAGCAAATACATTCTAAACAATCAGCCAAAGCTGAATTTGTTTTGCGAAAAGTGGCTTTGTTTTATGTACGTGATTCATGTATGAAATGTCATATTTTTTGGTTAATAATTGCCTAAAGTGATGTTTTAATTCGTTAAATGTTGATTGATTAAATTAAAACGCAGTATTGGACTTAAGCAATAAATTGGAAGAGCAAGATTGATTAGCGAGATCGAGTAATGAGTAGTTTTCAGTTAAATATTGAGCATGCTAAAAGCCATACTAGGCTTATAAGCGCGAGCTTATCTAAAAACGCCTGCGTTAAAGCTCTACTAAATTTAGGTTTGGGCCTAGGCTTGTGCCTGCTAGCGGGTATCAGCAACCAAGCTTGGGCGGGCGACAAACTGCTAGCCACGGGTGGCGTTATGCAAATAGAGGGTGCGGGTGGTGGTGGTTTAGTGCCTTGGGCGCTGATCTCTGGTTATGGTACGCAAGATCAAGTTGGTGGCTCAGTTTTTTATACCCGCGCCGAAACAAGAAGCGGCCTAGACTTAGCCTCTGCTGGTGTTGCTGTAGGTATTCATAACCGCGTTGAGCTATCTATGAATCAGATTCAATTTGGCATGGGTGAAGTAGTACCCGGTTTAACAATTAAATTGAATACACTCGGCGCCAAAGTACGCTTATTTGGTGACGCTATTTACGAGCAAGACAACTATACACCGCAAATTTCAGTTGGTTTGCAGTACAAACACAACGAAGACTTTGCCTTAGCTAAAGCTATTGGTGCAAAAGATAATAGTGGTGTTGACTATTACATTGCTGCCAGCAAGCTGTATTTGGGCGCTGTTGCAGGCAGAAACTTGTTACTTAACGCAACATTACAAGCCACCAAAGCTAACTTATTTGGCATAGCTGGTTTTGGTGGCGATAAAAATAACCAATATCGTTTACAACCACAAGTTTCAGCCGCACTCATGCTGACTGATTCGTTATTTGTTGGCGCCGAATATCGTGCTCGGCCAGATAACCTGAAAGCTTTTAAAGAAGATGATGCTAAAGATATTTTTATTGCATGGTTTCCACATAAAAATGTTTCTATCACTGCGGCCTACGTTGATTTAGGCAATCTCGCCACTGATGGCGATCAAACTGCGTGGTATTTATCAGGGCAAATTTCATATTAACCATTTTGTACCAACCGGTAACGCTAAAGCTTTTCAACTCAAAATGATTTCAATTAAAAATCAATTTTTCAAAAAAGGTCACTCATCTTTGATGATAATAGTTGGCTTATTGCATGATTACTAGCGCACTTCTAGGTCACTTCTAGATCACTTTGGCTGCTAACTAGCCTAACCAAGTACAAATTTTTGCTAATAACTATATTTAGCTGTCATTTACATAAATAGTCACCAAAGGTGGCTTTTTTATTAAGCGGTTACACACAAAGCTTATCTCTAGTAAAATATTGTTTTAGCCATCTTAATTAAAGATTTTTTTAATGCAATTAACCATTAACGGTAACCCACGCGAGTTTGAAATAGATATTTTGAATGTGTATCAGTTGGTTACACTTCTAGAAATAAAGGGCAAACGAATTGCCATTGAATTAAACGGTGAAATTGTGCCGCGTGGTTTATTTGAAACAACCCAATTGAATACAGGTGATCAGTTAGAAATTGTAGGCGCAGTGGGTGGCGGTTAATAGCTGTGCAAAACCGTTAATACATTGAATTGAGTAGAGAATAATGAGTAACACATTAAATATTGCAGGTACGTCTTACCACTCGCGTCTATTGGTTGGCACGGGTAAATATAAAGACTTTACCGAAACCCGCGCTGCGATTGACGGGAGTGGAGCGCTAATTGTCAGGGTGGGGATTCGCGGTACTAATTTTGGTCACTCGGCGGGTGAGCCCTCTTTATTAGATTATTTGCCACCTGAGCAATTTACCTATTTACCAAACACCGCTGGTTGCTACTCAGCCGATGATGCCGTGCGTACTTTGCGCTTGGCGCGTGAGCTACTAGATGGCCATAAATTGGTTAAATTAGAAGTATTGGGTGATTCTAAAACGCTGTATCCCAATGTAATAGAAACGATAGCGGCCGCTAAAGTATTAGTCAAAGATGGTTTTGATGTGATGGTTTATACGTCGGATGACCCGATTATTGCCAAGCAATTAGAAGAAATCGGTTGTTGCGCCGTAATGCCCTTGGCCTCACTAATTGGCTCTGGCATGGGTATTTTAAACCCGTGGAATTTACAGATTATTATTGAAAACGCCAAAATTCCTGTGCTAGTAGATGCGGGTGTTGGTAGTGCGGCCGATGCGGCGATTGCGATGGAACTTGGTTGTGCAGGCGTTTTGATGAACACTGCTATTGCCGCAGCGCGCGACCCAGTAATGATGGCAGGCGCCATGAAAAAAGCCATTGAAGCCGGCCGCGAATCGTATCTTGCGGGCAGAATGCCTAAAAAGCTGTATTCAGCTAGCCCAAGCTCGCCCACTGCAGGATTAATCGCTTAATGACAGCTCAAAACAAATATGCTTTCTCGGTTTCTGTGCAAACAAGCTATCTGCCCGACCAATCTAACGTAGAAGAAAACAAGTTTGCATTTGCTTACACCGTTACTATAACTAACGTGGGCAATATTGCGGCGCAATTGATTAGTCGCCATTGGGTGATTACAGATAGTCATAACCATGTGCAAGAAGTTAAGGGTTTGGGCGTAGTTGGCGCACAACCATTATTGAATCCGAATCAACAATTTGAATACACCAGCGGTACCGTTTTAGCCACGAAAGAAGGTGAAATGCGCGGTAGTTATTTTATGGTAGCGGTTGACGGCACCCCTTTTGAAGCCATTATTGAGCCATTTTTGTTGGCGCAGCCAAGAGTGCTGCATTAAGACTATGCATAGATGCAAGGTTCATTGATGCAACGCTTATTTATTATCATTTTATTGGGCGTATTGACGGTTTCTTGCG
>JANNBX010000100.1:0-3724 GCA_031385945.1 Methylophilaceae bacterium
ATAAACCGTATGGTTGGCTTGAACCTTGAAGAGGCAGTCAATCAAGAACCTAAAACCAAAGTAATTGAAAAGCTAATTAAAAGTATTAATCCATCCGCAAGCATCACTCTCACTAGTGCGCACTGGCAAACTAAACCAGAACTGTTAAAAGATTGCACTGCAATATTTGGATGTGTTGATAGTTACCAAGCCAGAGATGAGCTTGAGAAGTTTGCACGAAGATACCTAATTCCATTCATCGACATGGGCATGGATGTATATGGCGAGCCAGATAATTATTTTGTAACTGGACAAGTAATTATGTCTTTACCCGATATGGCCTGCATGCGATGCATGGGATTTATCACTGATACACGATTGCATGAAGAAGCAAAAAAGTATGGTAATGCTGGTGGGCAGCCACAAGTAATATGGCCTAACGGTACTCTAGCCTCAATCGCAATTGGCAAATTTATGAGCATACTCACCCCTTGGAATCGGAAATTACTCCCTAGTCTTTATACCGAATATGATGGAAATAGGCTGATTGCTAGCCCAAGCAAAAAATTGGTTGCTATCGCTGAAAGTAGTTGCAGCCACTACGGTGGAGAAAACGGCGTTGGAGATTTTTATTTTGGAGATTAAATGTAGTTGTTGATGTTTGTAACTAAAACATTTTGAACTGCACCACATATTGAGAAATACAGTGAAAATAGTTTCATATCACAAACTCTATATCCTTTAAAAGGGTCTTAATAAGGGACGTAGAAAATTAATTTTGGAGAAACCCACTTAATCGTGTGCCTTGCTGGCAAGTTGTTTGGGAGAGTTTCGCCGCCATAAACATAATTAATGATGAGCAATTTCATCGGTAACTTCGTTAGGGCTGCTGTCGGCCAAAAGCAGGCATTGAGAATGGACTCAAAAGTTGACGATTTAAAATCGACGACTTTCGGCGAGAATCGGCTGTACAATTCCGCTATGAAAAATATCAACAACATACTTTTAGTAACCCTATTGCTCTTGTCTTTGGCAGCCCAAGCACAAACCCTAGAGGGACGAGTTGTTGGCGTTGCTGACGGTGACACAATCACTATTCTAGATAGCAAGAACAATCAATATAAAATCCGCCTCGCAGGTATTGATGCACCAGAAAAGAAACAGCCTTTTGGTAATGTATCCAAAAAGTCATTATCTAACCTAGTTTACGGAAAACAAGTAAGCGTGGATTACAACAAACAGGATCGATATGGCCGCACGGTAGGAAAAGTAGTTATTGAGGGTATTGATGCCAATTTGGAGCAGGTGAAGCGCGGTTTTGCTTGGTTCTATAAGAAATATCAGAACGAGATGGTATTAGATGATCGGCTGGATTATTTGCACGCCCAGCAACAGGCTGCACAATCTAAAGTTGGTTTATGGGTTGACCACTCACCTATACCACCATGGGACTTCAGAAAGTCTAAAAAGACTGTAACTCCTGCCGAAACTACAGCTGCAGATGAGTTGCCAAGTCAACCTGTGGTTAGCAAAAAGGCTGTCATCGTTACTAATGATAGTGCAAAGTTGGATTCTGAACATTGCTACAATTTGGAAACAGATCATGAAGTGTTGGAATGTTTAAAATAATCTAGCGGACATTATTTAATTTCTTGCAATGCATACATTGCCAGTAATTATTGTTACAATAATTAATATGTCTGAAATTAAAAAAATAGCAACTCGTAAAAACCAGCCAGGTGCTGGTCGTAAAGTTGGTACAGGTAAATACCGTGAAGATACCTCTGTTATCCGCATACCTGCAAGCCAAGAACCAGTTATTAAAGACTTCTTAGCTGCCTATCAGCGCAAACGGCTAACAGTGGACTTGGATGAGGTCAGTGCGTTTGAATTACCTACTTTGCAGGCACAAGCAATAAGATTACCGTTGTTCAGCTCCAAGGTGTCTGCAGGATTCCCCTCTCCCGCTGAAGAGCATGTCGAAAAACGCCTCGACCCCAGCGAGTTCCTTATTGATCAAAAGGACGCTACTTTCTTTGTCACCATTCAAGGCTTATCTATGATGGACGTTGGCTTGTTGCCAGGTGATAAGGCGGTTGTAGACCGCTCTAAATTGGCGTCCATCGGTGACATTGTATTAGCCGTTATTGATGGTGAGTTCACCATTAAAACGCTGGCTCGTAAAAAAGACGGCACACCTCGTTTGCTGCCCGCCAACTCGACTGGCGCATTCTCACCAATAGAAATCAAAGAAGGCATGGGTTTCGAAATTTGGGGCGTGGTGACAGGTTCATTTAGACGTTTTAAGTAGTTGCAAGATGCGAAGTATTGCGCTCATAGATGTGAACAATTTCTACGTCTCTTGTGAGCGCGTCTTTAATCCAAAGCTTGCTAACAAGCCCGTTGTTGTACTATCAAACAATGACGGCTGTGCCGTGGCACGTAGTAATGAAGTCAAAGCCTTAGGTGTAAGCATGGGCGCACCGTGGTTTAAGTTGAAAGAGTTAGCCAAGCAACATAACATCATTGCATTGTCCAGTAACTATGCCTTGTATGCCGATATGAGCAATCGTGTCATGTCGATACTCCGAGATTTCAGCCCAAATCAAGAAGTGTATTCTATTGACGAATCATTCCTCGATTTAACTGACTTTAAACATAAAAACCTCATTGACTACGGCCAAACGATGCGTGGTAGGATTCTGCAATGGACTGGCTTGCCAGTCTGCGTGGGCATAGGTGCAACTAAAACACTGGCAAAGCTTGCGAACCACTGTGCGAAGAAACGCCCTCAATATAAAGGTGTGTGTAATTTTAATGCGATAGCGCCAATAGACTTAGCTGCAATATTACACAGCATTGATGTGGGCGAAGTATGGGGTGTTGGTAGAAAACTAGCGCCTAAACTTAATGCGCTTGGTATTAACAGCGTGCTGGATTTAAAACAAGCCAATGCTGACCGATTACGCCGCGAGTTTAGTGTGGTGATGCAAAAAACCATTCATGAGCTAAACGGTATTGTGTGTATTGAGTTTGAAGACATCGTACCCCCTAAAAAGCAAATACTTAACTCACGCAGTTTTGGTGTGCCTGTGCGCGATTTCAATAGTCTTGTCGAATCGATTACCTTGTACATGAGCCGTGCTGCCGAAAAACTACGCCGTCAACAAAGCTTTGCAGGCAGTGTTTATGTGTACATTCGCACCAGCCCATTTAAACCCGACCAGCCGTTTTACAGCAACGGCATGACAGTCTCACTGCCCAACCATAGTGATGACACGCGCTTATTGGTAAAAGTAGCGCTATGGGCGTTAAAACAACTGTATCGACCCAACTTTAACTACGCGAAAGCAGGTGTAATGTTGACTGAGCTTGTACCAAGAGAAGGCGCACAAACAGATTTATTTAGCACGTCAGCTTTATCAAGCATTGCATCAGACAAACAATCTACAAAATCTAAGCAGTTAATGAGCGCTATTGATAACATCAACCGCAAGATGGGTAAAGAATCAATCAAGCTTGCCAGTGAAGGCTTTAAGCGGCCGTGGAAAATGAAGCAAGAAAATAAAAGCCCTAGTTATACCAGCAAATGGGATGAAGTGCTGCAAGTAGAGAATTAGCCCCTGAATAAACTTCCGCTTAGGGTCTTAAGTAGTCATTCAAATCCGTGGCCAAAGTGCTGTGAAAGGGTCTTTTAAAGGGGCTGTATTTTTTTGTTCTCAAGCAAGCCCAATAAATATAGCGA
>JANNBX010000107.1:0-4004 GCA_031385945.1 Methylophilaceae bacterium
ACCTTGCTGCCAATGAACTACGCAATCACTTTGGCGTGAAACCAATAAAAGATAAGCCCTCGCAAGAAACCGTCATCTTCTCGGGTACCATTTACGACAACCTCATCCTCGCTAACCCACATGCTAGCTTTGAACAGATTATTCAAGCGTGTCAATTAGCAGAAATCCACCAAACGATTGAGAAACTCCCGCAAGGTTATCAAACCATCGTTGGTGAGCATGGCACAGGCTTAAGTGGTGGGCAGAAACAACGTATAGCTATTGCTCGCGCACTACTCAAACAACCCAAAGTATTGATATTTGATGAAGCAGTCAGCAACCTTGACCAACAAACCGCAGAGCACTTTGCACAGACTGTGAATAAGCTCAAAGGTAAAGTGACTATTCTGTTTATTACGCATCAACTGCCTAAAGGACTAAATGTGGATGAGGCGGTGGTGTTGGGGAAAGATAAGAGTAGCGTTAGTAACGAACAGCTACAACCAGTGGTGATGCAAAGTAGTCAGCAATCTAATCATTCAGATAAGGCCGAAATATGAGCGATAAAGCGTTTCATGTTTTACTAAGTGGGGATGACAACAACATGGGGAAATCAATAAAATCTACCTCATTGATTTACATAGGCATGCACCATATTTTTTTAAATTATTTGGCAGCCAAATGCCTAGTCATCAAGCGCATTAGTTAAATAGGAACAGATTCTATGATAAGAAAAATTAAAACTTTAATATTAATGATAGCGGTGCTATTAATGGGAGCTTGTATGCGCAAAGATCCAGTGATACCAAAAGAGGGTGATGTTGTGACTTGGATGCAAAACTCGTCACTCATCATAAGAGCCGAGCTGGGGCAAAGGCGCGAACATATACCACGCAAAATTGATGATTTAATCTACGAACCTGAATATGAGATGTTTGTCGGTCAGTTTCCTATTGATTATGTACCAGAGCCTTTTCCTAAGCTTACCGAAGAGGAACGCGTGGCTTTTGAAGCTGAGTATGCAAATAAGTTGCATGGGATAAAAGACATGCATGACATTGAGTTTAGTTTGATGTTGAACGGGGCTAAGGGTAAGGTCACGGATGCAGGTTTTTACTCAGACCAAGCAATAGATGATGTCAATCAAGTAAAGGTCGTACTTAAAAATTTTGCCGTGACTGAAGGCAAGACAAAGGAAAAACGCGAATATTTTATAAAATCCAAAAAAGGTAGTTACGATAAAAAGCTATCAGAAGCGTATGGCATAGATTGCTATACGATTAATGGCGACTCATTTGGTAAGTTTTTGTGTTACGGCGAATCTAGTAATAAAGCGGTTTCTGGTGTTTTTTTGCTAGGCATGCTGACGGGTGGGTGGGTGGAGAGTTTTGGGAACCTATCTATGGTGGTATCCATATTGAGTGGCATACCCATATTCAAAATTTAAAGCATTGGAAGGAAGTAGATGCTGCAATCTGGCGTTTATTGGAAACGTGGAATGTTTCGCCTCTAGTAAATCCTAATCAACAATAAATTAGTAAAAAAAGGATATCTTCATGGCTATTGTATTAACGTCTGCTCAACTCAACAGAATCAATGATTTAGGAAATCCGACCGATGGTAGTAAACCCGACTAAGCTGGCATGTACCAGTATATTTTTGACAAAGTTGGCAGCCAAATGCCAACTGAGCAATGGTATTGGTTTCAACAGGCGGCACTAATTAACCAATATTTAAATGATGTTGCACTTGGAAAACCAACTCCAAATGTCTCACAATCCGCCTACTTTATACAACAAATTAATATATTGAGCTTAACTTTGGCAGGGCCAGGTCACGATGCATCAGATACAAATATTGCGCTTATTAGCAATACCATTGGTCTAAACGTTTATAACGACATTATTCAGCATGACGGTCTCATTCCAGAATTGGCCTCTCAAGTCGGGATGGATATTAATGCAGCGCTTCAGACCGGCCATTTGAATCTCAGTCAGTGGGGAGGATCCTTTTATTTTTGGGATACGGTGCCACCTGCCGGAATTGGCGGGACTTCTGGAGTTGGAGGGGCTGATGGCGTTAGAAAGATCGGTCAAATTATTGTTGATTCTGGAAATTTAAGTAACTTTATTGAGATGACCAGCACAGCCATGGCGAGAACCATTGCCAAGTTTGGTTTAAAAGGAGATGGTGCGTCCATCAATGCACTTCTTGGCGCGATACAAACATTTTCTTATGGTCACACTGATGGCTTGGGTGCAATTGCACTAGATCCCTTGTTAGCAGGACAGCCTTTATTGGCTGCTGAGCTTGTATACAACAGTGATCAACAAGTGGGTTTAAAAGTTCTATTTAGCGTGGTGCAAAAAACCTTAAAACTTATTCCAGCGTTAAAAGCAAATCTTGATTTTTCTGAAGTAACTTTTGACGACTTTATTGATTACTTTAAAGATGTGTCATCGTACTTAACCGCCGATAGCATTGAAACAGCGATATCAAACTTGTTTAAAGATACAACGTTTGGCACAAGTGGTAATGATGAATTAAATGGTGGTTTTTTAATTGGATTAGGCAATGATGCCTTATTTGGTTTAGGCGGTAATCATACGCTAGACGGTGGGCTTGGCAAAGATAGGCTGTATGGCGGAGTTGGCCATGATGTACTAGACGGTGGTTGGGGTAATGACCAATTATATGGCGGTAAAGACAACGACACGCTTAAGCTTTTTGAATTGGCGCAGATCGCCGAAGCTAGCTATGCATCCTTGCAAACTGCGATAAACAATAAAGATGAGTTAATTGCGCGATTGATTGAGAGAGATGGCATAGCCTATAAATTCTCGCCAATTCAAGCCGCCGAATTTGCCGACAACTGGAAAGTTGTCTCTCACCAACCTGACACAGCTAGCGGTTATTCTGGCACCTTATTTGAATACATTGGCAACGACCCAGATAGTGGATTCACTAATGGCGAGCTGGTTTTTGCCCAACGTGGCACAGCGGGCTTGTTATCTGATTTATTAGATGCTGATTTAATGGGAATATCTGTTAATGGTTTAGCCTATAAGCAAATTGTAGATATGTACAATTATTGGCAATGCTTAACTACAAATGCAGGTGCGAGTGTACTTGAAGCAAGACTTGTACTTGCTAACCCACTGACTACGCCAATTGACAAAATGATACTAGTAGCTGGGCTTCCTGGTTCAATACCCTTGCCTTACACAATAGAGTTTGTACCCGTGGCTGGTGCTGGCTTGGGCAAAGCTAGCATTGTTGATTTAGCTAGTGTTACTGGCCATAGCCTTGGTGGGCATTTGGCGGCTGCATTTACACGTCTATTTGGCGGAGAAGCCACTACGATTAATGGCGGAATTAAAACTTGGAGCGGTTATTTTGTGAATGACTACACAGGCGACAATGTAGAAACAATCATCTTGCACTATAAAACCTTAGGTAAACAGGCCTGCAGACCAATATCCATAAGGGTTGCAGAGCATCTATTCTTTAACTTAAATGCACAAAAAACAGCAGTAAATGATAATGAATGGGGGATGGCAGCATGATGGGTTTAATGGTGTTGATGTTTTTTACAGTTTATTTGCTGGTTTCAGTGTTAGTAACAACAAAAGCGGTGAGTTGGGCAAAAGCCAATAACAAAAAGCCATGGCTATGGGGTGGCTTGGCAGCTTTTGTGATGTATAACTTAGTGTTTTGGGATTTAATACCGACGCTGGTGATGCATAAATATTACTGCGATACGCAAGCGGGGTTTTGGGTTTATAAGACGCCGGAGCAGTGGATGAAGGAGAATCCTGAATTGACCAAGGAAGATTTGAAAGCATATGAAGACGGTGATGAAAAAAAATATGTAGTTTTATATGCTGGCACACCTCATGCATCCGCAATTACTAATATCAATAGTCGAATATATCAAGCCCTAGATGTAGAAAAGATAAATGGAATGTCTATTTTCCCATTAGGTAAAAGAGTTGAATATATCGCAGACTCAGCTTCAGGCCAAA
>JANNBX010000108.1:0-9409 GCA_031385945.1 Methylophilaceae bacterium
GCCAGATAACGCTAACAATGAGCCTTGGCTCAGTATTTTAAGCTCAGGTGGAAACGGTGGAATTTGCACAATTTGGCTACGCGTTTTGCCTAATTCATAACCACCAAATGATTTAAGACCTTTGTCTATTTGCACGTAAATGTAGCTGCCTACATCTGCGTTGTATTTAAAAGAATGCGTTTCTACATACTCGCGCTCAGCGGCAATCGCGTTTAAAGTCAGTGGTTTGCTGGCAGCTAACACAGCTGCGGTAATATCTGTATCACCATTCCATGCGTAGGGGTATTTTAAATCTTCAGGCGTAGCGTTGGGGTGGTTACGCGGTAAAACCCATGCATGTATTTGCCTTGCCATATCTTTTTCATGCACAGCAGTTGAAGCATTCACTAGCAAAATCTGCTCAGGCTCATTTTGTTCGTTGCTCACAACGGTTGGGTTAACCTCATTAATTTGCAAACTATAAAGCCCTGGAATATTGACCGATTGCTTAAGCTCGCTCTCAAACGGTTTGCCTCCACGCGCGGCTTGCAAGTCTTTATCTATCGTCACCTCTAATACGCTATCGTCTATAGGAATAGCGAGTGGCGCTGAGTGGATATAGGCGTTCAGTTTCAGTTTGTCGTAACTCACAACAAACTGAATATTGTCGTCCGTTAAATCTAATAAACCGCCATCAGCCTTGCGCATTTTTAGTGTGATACTTTTTTCAAGCTTTGCAGCATCCACTGGGTGGCTAAAATTTAAATTAACAATCACTTTTTTCTGTGTTGGGTTGGTTGGGTCAAGGTAAAACTCACTATTGACCACAGTGGCAATAAATTTAGGCGAGCTAAACTGTAGTTCTGTTTTAGCCAACTCGGTTTTTGGTTTAAATGCTTTTTGATTTAGGTTGATTTCAAAATCCAAGCCCACAGGCCAATCGGCTTCTGGTTGAAAAACCAGTGAATTTTCAGCAGACCATTTCCATTCACCAGCAATTTTTGGCATGATATCAATGCCGTCTGTCACTGCTTTGCCAACTAATTCAAGTGGCGCAACAGACTTGTCGAAGGTAATAATAATAGGGTTGGGCGGCAGATTTTCTTCAATCACTGTGCGTTCAGGTTCCTGTAACGTAACGTTAACCAGTGTTGGTTGTGGGCGTGTTTGATACCACTGGTAACCAGCCCAGCTGCCCGCAGCGAGCATGCCGATCACTGCAAAAACACCCAGACTTTTTACTGGTTTTTCATTGATTTGCTGGCGTAATATAGAGAGTTTCTCACCACTTTTTTTTGCCAGCCAATTAAGCCAAGCGGGAGATTTGTATTGAATGTCACCTAAAAAAGCGGTGAGAATAAAATGAAGAAATTGCCAAATTTTACTAAAAATAGACATTAAAAACTGTAATGCATCTTTAAGTAACGACATAAAACTCCCTAATTTTTTCATTTATTTTGTTTCTAATCATACTACTGATTATTCGTTTTTGGCGTCGAAACGCTAGGTTTGATGATAAAATCATTAAAAATAGATACCAAAATAATTAGCAAATTTAAAAGGCACTTCATGCAAAATTTTATTGAATTAACCATCCCAGATATTGGCAATTTTGACAGCGTAGATGTGATTGATGTGCTGGTGAAAGTCGGCGACACCATCGCGGTTGAAGACCCGCTATTAACGCTTGAAACCGATAAAGCATCAATGGATATTCCCGCAACCCATGCGGGGGTGGTGAAAGCCATTAATATTAAAGTGGGTGACAAAGTAAAACAGGGCGCAGTAATTTTAAGCCTTGAAACAGAAGCTAAACCTGAAACACAAGCTAAAGAAGTGGTAGCCGAAAAAGCAAATATTGTGACTACGCCAACTCAAACTACACCTGTTGCTGAGCAAGCTTCAAAACCAGTGGCTAATGCACCTATTTCGGGTGCTGCAGATATTTCTACAGAAGTTGTTGTGCTGGGCTCAGGGCCAGGCGGTTACACAGCAGCGTTTCGTGCAGCAGATTTAGGCAAAAAAGTTGTGTTGATTGAGCGTTATTCAACATTGGGTGGCGTTTGTTTGAATGTAGGTTGTATTCCCTCTAAGGCTTTATTACATACGGCTAAAGTCATTACCGAGGCTGAAGAAACAGCCCATCATGGCGTGACTTTTAGCAAACCGAATATCGATTTGGCTGCGTTGAAACATTGGAAAGAAAATGATGTGGTTGCCAAACTAACAGGCGGCTTGGCAAGCATGGCCAAGCAACGCGCGGTAACCACTGTACAAGGTTTGGGTAAGTTTATTTCACCAAACCAAATAGCAGTTACTGCAGCGGACGGCAAAGTGACCATTGTGGCTTTTGAAAACGCGATTATTGCAGCTGGTTCTCAAGCGACTAAATTCCCTGGTGCACCAGTTGACCCGCGTATTATGGATTCTACTGGCGCCCTTGAGTTGGCAGATATTCCAAAACGCATGTTGGTGATTGGTGGCGGTATTATTGGCCTTGAAATGGGTACGGTGTATGACGCGTTAGGTGCAAAAGTCAGCGTGGTGGAATTTATGGACGGCCTAGTTCAAGGTTGCGATCGTGATTTAGTGCGCCCATTACAAAAACGTATGGAAAAACGCTTTGAGAGCATTATGCTTTCAACTAAAGTGAGCAAAATGGAAGCTAAAGCAGATGGCATTCATGTGTGGTTTGAAGGTGAAAATGCACCAGATGCTGCGCTACAACCGCAAGTTTACGACCGCGTGCTAGTGTCAATTGGCCGTAAACCAAATGGCAAAAATATTAACGCTGAGCTTGCCGGCGTTAAAGTGAACGACTGGGGCTTTATTGACGTAGATAAACAAATGCGCACTAATGTGCCACATATATTTGCGATTGGCGATATTGTCGGCCAGCCGATGTTGGCGCATAAAGCTACGCATGAGGGCAAAGTAGCCGCTGAAGTGATTGCTGGGTTAAAAGTAGAGTTCCAAGCTAAAGCAATACCATCTGTTGCCTACACTGACCCTGAAATTGCATGGGCAGGTGTTACTGAAATTGAAGCCAAAGCTAAAGGCATAGAAATCGAAAAAGCGAGCTTCCCCTGGGCGGCGAGTGGTCGAGCGATTTCAGTTGCGCGCACTGAAGGTATAACCAAGCTTATTTTTGATAAAACTACGCACCGTGTGATTGGTGCTGGTATTGTTGGTGTCAATGCAGGTGAGTTGCTAGCCGAGGCGGTATTAGCCATTGAAATGGGCGCTGATGCACATGATTTAGGTTTGACGATTCATGCGCACCCAACATTATCTGAAACAGTTTGTTTTGCCGCTGAAATGAAAGAGGGCACGATTACAGATTTGTATATTAAGAAACGTAGTTAGTCGTAGGCAATAATTTTTAGGTGATTTCAGCTGCACATTGAGAAGAATATCCTGTCCATATGCAGCTAAGCCTTATTACGGCTTCCCCTTGTTAAAGATAAGCCTTGTTAAAGATAAGTCTTGTTACAGATTTTATTAAAGCTAAACCTGTAATCATCTCAAGTGTATTTAAAAGTAAGCATACTTAATTCTTACAGATTAAATAAAGTGTTTTAAAACAATTGTTTAAAACAATAGCCATGAACAAGAGCTGGGATTAAGAATATATTTTTAAAATTTTGTTTATAAAAATATAGCTTTAGAATTCTAGCTATAAAAACCTACTTTTAAAATTAAAGCTCGTAAAATTGAACTTGATTTTTACCTTTTTGTTTTGAAACATACATCGCTTGGTCAGCAAAAGATACCAACATTTGCACATCCTGAGTGTGGCTTGGGTAAATAACTACACCGATACTGGCACTAATTTCATGCACTAAATAGCCAATATGAAACGGTGTATTCATTGACTTAATGACTTTATCTGTCACTAAGTTGATTTGTTTTTCTAATGTACTTGAATACTCTGTCTGAACTTTGGGCAGCAAAATTACAAACTCATCACCACCAACACGAGCAACAGTATCTTCTTCACGTACGGTGGCTTTTAAGCGTTTGGCCACTTCTTCTAATAGGGCGTCCCCAGCTTCGTGTCCATATTGGTCGTTTACACTTTTAAAACCATCTAAATCAATAAATAAAACTGCCAGTGAGTGTGTATTGCGAACGGCTGCAATACAAGCTTGTTTTAGCCTATCGTTCAATAAAAGTCTATTAGGTAGATCTGTTAAGCTGTCATGTTGTGAGGCATGTCTTACAATTTTTTCAGCATTGATTAAATGTTGTTTTTCGCGCTCGCTGTGCGCGTGCAGCAGTAGTAAGCCAAATATGATAATCAAATAAGCGATTGTCGCGATTAACGGCGTAGCAGCTACGTTACGCATTTCTTTTAGCCAGTCTTTTGCGTCTATATCTACTGCAATTACTAAGTTTGTTTTGCCACTTTTTGGTGTGATATGCGCGACAGACGCGGTAACCCAGTCGCCATATTTGTCAGTTTGTGGGCCTGAAACATAGCCTTTATTGGTTAAAAATACACTCCGTAAGCCTTTGCTGGCTTCGTCGTAAATAGTTCTAGGTACGCCGTAAGCTGGGTCGGTTTCTTCTAGGCTATCTATCAAAAAAATAATGTTTTTATTGATGTAGTCAGGTGCCTGCTGATCTTGGCTCGCAGTTTGATACATTACATAAATTGATTTACACTCATCATCAGCTTTACAGGCGCGCCGCAGGGTGTGCCTAAATGCAATGATATCGGTTTCTAAAAGATTCACTTTTGCAGGCGGCGATTTATCAATTGCGTGCCAGTCTAGCGTAGTTTCTATAGTAGTAATTTCCTCTAGTAACTCTTTGCGCAACTCAATATCAGCATTGTTAACCACGCGATAGGTGAGCCAAATACCAATCATCAAACCTGCTAATGCAGCAGATAAATACCAGTAAAAATAACGTTGTGTTTTTAGGTTTTCAGTAAAGAAAACGGCTTGTTTGGGCATAGTGTGAATAGAAAATTTATTGATTATTTTTTGATACTACACTTAAAAATTAGTAGTTAAACCCTGAGCTAGCTAATTTACAATTAATTACATGCAGATTTTTTCAGTATGCTATCGGGAAACTCAGGTTTAAGCGCACTGAGTTTGCTGGCTGTATCGTTGGTGATAGCAGACGTTAGCAAGCTGGTATTACCAGATGCATCGTTACGTAATCGTTTAGCTACATTGTTAATGCCGATTGCTTTAAGGTCGTCAAGATGTTGCTTGGCGAGCTTTTCATCACTGAAAACGCCGAGTGAAATTGCGTTTTTCCATTTTGGTTCTTGCACTATGAATACATCAGTGACGCCTTGTGCGTTTAGCTCAGCTACTTTGGCTTCAGCTGCAGCAGTTGATTTTAAGCGCGGAATATACACCCAATAACGCAGTGCTTCTTGTGCGCTTTGTGATTTAACTTGGCTAGCTATTGCTAAATTATTCAGTGCATTTTGGGCGTTTTTAAGATTAGCAAGTGAAAAACTTCCCCATTCATAACAGCTTGTTTCTAGTGGTATTGCAGTGGTTAGCGTAGCTGGAACTTGAGTTTGAATAATCGGTATATCTGTTACTTTTTTGGGTAGCTTTAGAATATCAGTTTCACTCAGCAAACGTATTTTTTCAGGTGAAATAGGCGCGCTACTAACAACCTGATTTTTGCCAAATAATTCGTCTATATTGAAGTAGGTAAATAGACCTAAGTTGAACAAAATTAACAACCAAACGATCACTCTCATGCACGTAACACTTTCTTATATTAACGATTGTTTTGATTCAATATTTGCGATGTTTCTAGCTGTAAATACAATAAACCTTTAAGCACTAAATGCTTATCAATGATAACGGGCATAGCCAATTGTAGTGCTGGATAATTATTGAGTGCTTCTGCAAAAATTGCAGCGTCGCCACCGCTTAATATACAAGAAATCGGCTCTTTACGTGTTGCTTGCAGTTGTATCGCCATGGCTTTAATTAAGCCCAAAATAGCGGTAACCGCACCAGTGCGCACTGCGCTGGCCGTATTAGTTGGAAACAATTGTAAGGTTAACTCATGTTGTTCGGCATTCGTTTTAATTTGCGCGGTATTGTCCAGCAAACTATTTTGCATCAGTTGTAAGCCAGGCAGTATTAAGCCACCCATAAATATGCCTTGCGCATTAGCGCCTGTCGCTGTGGTTTTTGCTGAAATTGCATCTACCGTTACCGCTGTGCCAGCATTAACAACTACACACGGTGTTTGTACCAGTGCCCAAGCGGCGATTAAGGCCGCCCAGCGGTCTGTACCTAATTGATTGGGTTGATCGTAGCTGTTTTCTACTCCGCAAGCCTGTGCGCTTGATTGTACGAATAATGTTGAAAGATTAATTTTTTGCGTGAGATATTTGATTTTTTCAGCTATTAAATGACCAGCCACACAAGAAACAACTGCTTGTTGGCACATAGTCCATGAGCTGGGTGCTTGAGCTGGATAAGCGTCGTTATTGAACACATCTTCAAAAATTAAGTTTTGCCTATCGTCAAAAATGCCCCATTTAGTGCGGCTATTGCCTGCGTCTATCGTTAATATCAATGGGTGATACCTCTCAATGAAACTTCGCCTGAAATCACGCGTTTTATATTATTTTCGTATTCAAATAATAATGCGCCATCACTATCTATGCCCACAGCTATACCTGCTTGTGTTTTACCATCGGGTGACAATAAGTGCACTGGTTGTGATTGATAAGCATGATATTGCTGCCACTCAGCCTGCAAGACGCTAAAACCTTGAGCGCTAAATTGTGTAAGTGTTATAAATAAGTGGCTTAGTAATTTGCCCATCAATAAATTGGTGTTGATGTTAAATAGGGCGATATCCGTGACGGGTTGGTCGATTGCGTTTTTGATAGCTTCAGGCAAACGTAAATTGATACCAATGCCAATTACTGCTGCGCTTGGGCCTTCCATATCGCCTTGCAGCTCAATCAAAATGCCAGCTAGTTTTTTGTTGTTTATCAGCACATCGTTCGGCCATTTTAGTTGCGCACTAACGCCCAACTCATTAAGCGCGCGAATCAGCGCTACACCCACCGCTAAACTGAGGCCAGACAAGCCTGCTGCACCACAATCAAACCGCCATAATAATGAAAATGTCAGGCTAGTGCCCAAGCCAGAAGCCCATTGCCGCCCACGCCGGCCTTTGCCTGCCGTTTGCATTTCGGCCATGACGCAGGTGCCATGTGCAATATTTTCATTGGCTAACTGCATCAACGTGCTATTAGTTGAAGCGAGCTCTGGATAAATTATTAAGCTCACTTTGTCTGCAACTATACAGTTTTTTAAAATCTCAGTACTGTCTAAAAAAGTTAAAGATTCAGCTAATTTATAACCACGTCCACGCACCGAAAAAATTTGTATATGCAGGGATTCAGTGGCTTGAATGGCTGTCCAAATTGTTGTACGACTCACGTTAAAACGCTGCGCAAGTGCTTCACCAGAGTGAAATTGCCCATCGCTTAATACGCGTAAAATGGAAAAAGCCAGTGGATTGAGCTGTAAATTAGTTAAATTCATTTGAGGTTTAAGTTTAGCACAGCAGTTATCAATCCCAGCCTTCTCGCGAACGGTGTAAAATACACATTACTTTATTGAGTTAACTAAAATGTCACAAGAAAAAACGCCCATTCCAGCAGGATCTAACTTCATACGTGCCATTATTGAGCACGATTTGAGCGATAATAAATATGCCAATAAAAAATGGGCAGGTAGCCCTGGTGATGCATTGCATCAATCTGCTGGTCAAGTAGATGCTGCAAAAATCCGTACTCGATTCCCGCCCGAGCCAAATGGCTACTTGCATATTGGGCATGCAAAAAGTATCTTTTTAAACTTTGGTTTAGCCCGCGATTTTGGCGGTGTTTGCCATTTGCGCTTTGATGATACCAACCCAGAAAAAGAAAGCCAAGAGTATGTAGATAGCATTTCAGATGCGGTGCAATGGCTTGGTTTTAACTGGCAAAACGACCACGAAAGTAACTTGTATTTCGCCAGCAATTACTTTGATTTTATGTATTTAGCAGCCGAAAAATTGATTGAAAACGGTCACGCCTTTGTTGACGAACAAACCGCTGATGAAATGCGCCAAACGCGCGGAACATTGACTGAAGCAGGGACTAATTCACCGTGGCGCGAGCGTAGTATTGCAGAAAACTTAAGCTTATTCCGCGAAATGCGCGATGGCAAACATGCTGATGGCAGCTTAATTTTACGGGCTAAAATCGATATGGCTTCGCCCAATATCAACCTGCGTGACCCTGCCATTTATCGCGTGCGCCGCGCACATCACCACAATACGGGTGACACATGGTGTATTTACCCTATGTACACGTTTGCACACCCAATTGAAGATGCACTAGAGCAAATTACCCACTCGATTTGCACGCTAGAGTTTGAAGACCAACGCCCATTTTACGATTGGTTGTTGGAGCGCATAGCCGAAGCTGGTTTGCTTACACATCCGCTACCAAAACAATATGAATTTGCCCGCTTAAATCTCACTTACGTGGTTCTCTCAAAACGTAAACTGATTGATTTGGTTGAAAACAAACATGTGAATGGCTGGGATGACCCGCGCCTACCAACGCTAGCAGGCGCGCGCCGCCGTGGCTATGTGGCAGAGGGCTTCAAACTGTTTACCGATAGAATTGGCGTCAGCAAAGCTGACTCTTGGATAGAATACAGCGTGCTAGAAGACTGCATGCGCGAAGTACTCAATATGAGCGCAGAGCGCCGTATCGCTGTGCTAGACCCTATTAAATTAGTGATTGATAATTACCCAGCCAACCAAGTAGAAGACTGCTTTGCGCCCAATCATCCATTAAAACCTGAATTAGGCAAACGTGTAGTGCCACTCACACGCGAGCTATGGATAGAGCGCGAAGATTTTATGGAAACACCAAGCAAAGGCTTTTTCAGACTAATGCCAGATGGCTTGGTACGCTTACGTTACGGTTATGTAGTGAAATGTACAGGCTTTGAAAAAGACGCAGCTGGCAATGTCACCGTTGTGCACTGCGAATATTTACCAGACACCAAATCAGGCACTGCAGGGGCGGATGCGATTAAAGTAAAAGGTAATATTCACTGGGTCAGCGTTGCACAAGCTTATGAGTGTGAAATTAGACTTTACGACAGATTATTTAAAGAAGCGCACCCTGGTCAAGGTGATACTGATTACCTAAACGACATCAACGCAAACTCAGTGCAACTGATTACCGCACAACTAGAGCCAAGTCTTAAAGACGCAAAACCTGAAGACAGGTTCCAGTTTGAGCGCCATGGCTATTTTGTGGCGGATAAAAAAGACAGCTTGGCGGATAAGCCTGTGTTTAATAGAACTGTTACGTTGAAAGACGCTTGGCAAAAGTAATGTTTTACGTCAATCTTTTTAAAGC
>JANNBX010000165.1:0-17842 GCA_031385945.1 Methylophilaceae bacterium
GCTTGTTCTAATGATGAACAAACGGTTGGGATTAATGCATCTTCTTCTGGCGGCAGATGGTACAAATCTTTTGTTGCTGGCTCACCTGGGTGAATTTTGTTTTGTACGCCATCTAAACCCGCCATTAGCAAGGCAGAGAACGCCAAGTATGGGTTAGCGATTGGGTCTGGGAAACGCGCTTCAACGCGACGTGCTTTTTCGCCATGTACGAATGGAATACGAATTGCTGCAGAGCGGTTTTTAGCTGAGTAGGCTAATTTTACCGGTGCTTCGTAATGTGGCACTAAGCGTTTGTATGAGTTAGTACCTGGGTTGGTAATCGCGTTTAATGCGCGCGCGTGTTTGATAATGCCGCCAATGTAATATAAAGCAAAATCGCTTAAGCCAGCATAGCCGTCGCCTGCGAATAGGTTTTTGCCATCTTTCCATACAGATTGGTGCACGTGCATACCAGAACCGTTATCGCCAAACATTGGTTTAGGCATAAATGTCGCTGTTTTGCCGTAAGCATGAGCAGTATTCAAAACTACGTATTTAAGGATTTGAGTCCAGTCAGCGCGTTGTACTAAGGTGCTGAATTTAGTACCAATTTCACATTGGCCAGCGGTAGCTACTTCATGGTGATGCACTTCAACAGGCACGCCCATCGCTTCTAACGTTAAACACATGGCAGAGCGAACATCTTGCAATGAATCAACTGGTGGCACTGGGAAATAACCGCCTTTAACACCTGGACGATGGCCTGTATTGCCGCCTTCAAATTTTTGTGATGATGCCCAAGCCGCTTCTTCTGAATTAATTTGAACTGAGCTGCCTGACATTTCTACTGACCAGTTGATTGAGTCAAAAATGAAGAATTCTGGCTCTGGACCAAAGTATGCTGTGTCGCCTAAACCAGTTGATTTAAGGTAAGCTTCAGCGCGTTTAGCAAGTGAACGTGGGTCGCGATCGTAACCTTTGCCGTCAGTTGGGTCAACGACGTCACAGGTTAAAATCAATGTAGGTTCGTCCATAAATGGATCAATATTTGCAGTTGATGCATCTGGCATCAATTGCATGTCAGATGCTTGAATACCTTTCCAGCCTGCGATTGAAGAGCCGTCAAATGCGTGGCCTTCAGTGAATTTTTCTTCGTTAAAAGCTGAAACAGGTACAGTAACGTGCTGTTCTTTACCGCGCGTATCGGTAAAACGGAAATCGACAAACTTGATGTCGTTTTCTTTTACCATTTTCATTACATTTGCAACTGACATTAAGGCTCTCCTAGTGTATTTATTGTGACGAATATAAAGCATCTGTAGATTAAAAATCAACACTGTATAGTAGCAGGAACTATGCCATGATAAAAGTTGTAAAATACTGTAATCTGATATTAGCGCGTATAAACAGCATGATTAGTACGCACTAAAATAATGCAGCTATAAATTATTTGCACTAAATCAGTGCGTATAAATAAATGCAATACCAGCGGTATAATTTTCAACATAAAAATTACAAAGGTTAATCATGCAAATGAACAAAGATGAAATTTTACAAGCTGCAAAACAACGCGCGGAACTTAACAATTTGCCATACGCAGGTGCACTAACGCCGGGTGAGGCGCACCAACTCATTGACACGGGCTATGCCGTGATGGTGGATGTGCGTACCACTGCTGAGCTTAGTTTGGTTGGGCGTGTGCCACAAGCTACCAACGTAGAATGGGCATTTTACCCAGCTATGCAAGCTAACCCAAATTTTGCAGTTGAGCTTGAGTTGGTAGCACACAAAAATGTGCCGATTGTATTTATGTGCCGTACAGGCGGGCGTAGCCATAACGCTGCAGTAGTGGCCGCAACGCTTGGCTACACCGCCTACAATATGCTTGAGGGGTTTGAAGGCGAATCAAATGAGCATGGACAGCGCACCTTGATAAACGGCTGGAAGCAGGCTGGCTTGCCATGGACGAATAAATAGTAAACAAGCAAAATATGACTGATAAATATGCCGTTATAGGCCACCCGATTGATCACAGTAAATCACCTTTAATACATGCGGCCTTCGCCAAGCAAACTCAACAAGCTATTAGTTATGAGCGTGTGCTTGCACCACTAGATGGCTTTGCAGCTAAAGTGAGTGAGTTAATAGCGCTAGGTTATAAAGGTGTAAATGTGACGGTGCCTTTTAAGTTTGAGGCTTTTAATTTGTGTGATGCCCTAACAGAGCGTGCAAGAAGTGCTGGAGCTGTGAATACGCTCAGTTTCGTGAATGGTAGGATTGAGGGTGACAATACTGATGGCGCTGGTTTAGTGGCAGATATTACGCAAAATAAGCATATAAACTTAGTACAAAAAAGTGTGTTGTTAATGGGTGCAGGCGGTGCGGCTTATGGTGTAGTTTTACCGTTATTAAACGCAGGTGCAAAGCTAGCGGTAGCCAATAGAACACCTGCTAAAGCCGAGCAGCTTTTAAGCGCTTTTGAACATTTTGATATTCAAGCTGGGGGTTATGAACACTTTGCCGAAATAGCATTTGATGTAGTAATTAATGCAACCTCCACTGGGTTAACAGATGATTTGCCCCCGATTAAAGTAGCAAATTTTGCGAAAGATTGCCTCGCTTACGACATGATGTATGGTCGCGAAACCAAATTTAAAGCGTTAGCGCTGTCTGCCGAGGTAGAATTTGCTGATGGTTTAGGTATGTTGGTAGAACAAGCCGCCGAAGCTTTTGCACTGTGGCGAGGCGTGCGCCCTGAAACAGCGCTTATTATTGACGCATTACGTGATGGAACAATGATTTAATGATAGACAGAAAAGGTTTTACGCACTGGTTATGGCTAAGTTTCAAATGGCTGTTTGTTGTCATCATTCTTTATCATTTGTGGGTTATTGTGCATATTGTTTGGTGGATTAAATTTAATCCGTCGAGTACCAGCTTTATGGAAGACCGCTTAGATATTATTCAAGAAAAAACACCTGACGCTGAGTTGAAGTATCAATGGGTAGATTACGCGAAAATATCAAATAATTTAAAACGTGCCGTAATTGCTAGTGAAGACAGTAAATTTGTAGAGCATGAAGGTTTTGATTGGGAGGGTATTCAAAAAGCTTACGAAAAAAATAAGAAGAAAGGCAAAATTAAGGCGGGTGGGTCAACAATTAGCCAACAACTAGCTAAGAATCTATTTTTGTCAGGCACGCGCAGTTATGTGCGTAAAGGTGAGGAGGCAATTATTACCTTTATGCTAGAAACCATACTAACTAAGCAGCGTATTTTTGAAATTTATTTGAATGTAATTGAGTGGGGAAACGGTGTGTTTGGTGCTGAAGCGGCTGCTAAACATTATTTTAAAACATCAGCTAAAAACTTGAGTAGTTATCAGGCAGCAAAATTGGCGGCGATGATTCCTAACCCACGTTTTTACGATAATCACCAAAATACGCGTTATTTAAATCGCCGTACAGCCACTATTCAAGCGCGTATGCGGGCATCTGAATTGCCTGTAGTGATTAAACCAACAGTTGATAAATCTACAAAGTAATGGCTAAGTTTTTATGCCAATGACGCATGTGTGCAGATATTAAAAACAAATCATCAGTGGTATTATTAAACTATGTTTAAGCGTCAAGTTCATTTATGTGTGTTGCTATTTGCCTTCGCGTTTGCGCAAGTTGGCTTGCTTACGCATGAGGTTTCGCACTATACCAACTTAAACCAAGCCAAATTAAGCCAAACCAACTTAAACCAATCTCTAGTTTCAAATCAAGCTAATGATTTAAAGCTAACATCGGCCTCACCTAATCAACAAGATTCACCAAATAATCCTGACCAAGACACCACTAAAACACATTGCGTCACGTGTTTGGCTTTTAGCGGAATCGCTAGTGCTAACATGGTTGTGTTGTTGGTATTTGCCTTTGACTCCGCCGCAGAGTCTTATTTTTCGCTCACTAAAACAGCTCACTTAACCCGCTACTTTAGCAACTCACACGCCCGCGCTCCACCCAAACTCGTTTAAATAAACTGCATATTACTGAAGCTAACCACTGATTTGGTTAGTTCTTGGCGTTATTCGCCGCATTTTTATTTTGACGAGAACTGTATGAAAACTAAACGATTAACTCAATTGGCCGCCGCGCCGCGCTCAAGCGTAACTTCTAAACAATTACAAATGGCTGTTTTTGCCGCACTGAATGCAATCAGTTTTGCCAGTGTTGCAGCTGACCAAACTATTACAACTGCCCCAATTGCAGTGACCGCAAACCCGCTTGGTGCTGGCTCAGACGACCTAGTAACGCCTGTTGCAGTGCTAAATGGCCGTGAATTATCACTCAAACGTGAATCAACCTTAGGCGAAACGCTGAATAGTATTCCTGGGGTCACATCCAGCAGCTTTGGGCCAAATGCCAGCCGCCCTGTCATACGCGGTATGGATGGCGACCGTGTGCGCATGATGCAAAACGGTATTGGAGTGTTAGATGCGTCATCTCTCAGCCCAGACCACGCTGTAGCGATTGACCCGCTGATTATTGAGCAAATTGATGTTGTGCGTGGCCCAGCAACACTACTTTATGGTGGTGGTGCAGTAGGTGGTGTGGTTAATGCGATTGATCATCGGATTCCTAAAGAGCAACTAGATGGTGCAACAGGACGTAGTGAAGTGCGTTTTTTTGGCCCTGATAACCAAAAGAGTGGTGCTGCTGTGCTTGATGTCGGTAATGGTGATTTCGCTATTCATGCCGATATTTATGGTCGCGAAACAGACAATTTAGATATTCCAAACTTTGCAGTTTCAAGCCGCAAAGCCAATACAGACGGCACTCTACGAGAAAATCGTGGTCGGTTAATCAATAGTGATAGCAACAGTAGTGGCGGTGCGTTAGGCGCGGCTATCACGTTAGACAACGGCTATATTGGCGCGTCTTATGCGCACTTTGATGCCAATTACGGTACTGTGGCTGAAGAAGCTGTTCGTATTGATATGAAGTCCGACCGTGTAGATTTGGCCAGTGAGTTTAAAGATGTAGGTACGCTGATTAACCGTGCAAAATTTAAGTTGGCATACACTGATTATGAGCATGTTGAGCTAGAAAATGGCGAGGCAGGCACCACTTTTACTAGTAAAGGCTATGAAGGCACAATAGAGCTGGGTCATGCCAAAATTGGCTTGCTGCAAGGTGTTGTTGGCATTCAATTTCACGATAGTGATTTTGAAGCATTGGGCGATGAGGCGTTTGTGCCTAAAACACAGACTGTATCGCAATCTCTATATATTTATGAAGAGTTACCTATAGACGCGTTAAAGCTGTCTGGTGGTTTAAGGTTTGAAACAGCTAAGATTGAGTCAGCCGGTGGCGGAAAATTTGGTACGGCTAAATCCAGGCGGTTTACACCGCTTAATATAAGTTTTGGTGGGCTATACGACTTTAAAAACAATTGGTCATTAGCGACTAATATAAACCACACTGAGCGTACGCCTACTCAAAATGAGCTCTATGCCAAAGGTGCACACTTAGCAACCAGTCAGTTTTTAACGGGTAATCAACAGTTAGATACTGAGCGCTCAAACACGCTAGACGCACAAATACGTTGGAAAACGAATACTAATAGCTTCAGTATTGGTGCGTTTTATACGCGTTTTAGTAACTTTATTTTCGACCAAAATAATGGCAACTTTGTAGATGCTGATGGTCTGCCTGGCGGCGATTTAAACGAAGCTTTTACCCAACAAGTAGCGGCGACTTTTAAAGGCTTTGAGCTAGAAGGTAGCTCACGAGTGAGTGAATCACTCGGCAAGCTTGATTTAACGTATCGCGGTGATTATGTGCGCGCCAGTAATCGAGATTCAGGTGACCCTTTGCCGCGTATTCCACCACTACGTTTAGGGGCTGGTTTGCGCTATCAGCTAGATAATTTAGGAGCGCGGTTTGATGTATTGCACGCTTTTAACCAAAATAAAACGGATGATGCTGAGCTAAAAACAGATGGCTATACTGACGTGAGTGCGATGATTACTTACAAGCTACCAAGTAAATATCATGTAGAACTATTTGGCAAAGCAAATAATCTGTTAAACCAAGAAATACGCTATCACACGTCCTATTTAAAAGATATTTCAACAGCGGGTGAGCGAAGTTTGTTAGTAGGGTTGCGCGCTGAGTTTTAACTGCGTTAATTTAAGCAAGTACGAGCTGTTTGCGTTAGAATAAATGCTGTTTTGATTTTAAGAGTAAATGTAAATGGCACGTACTGTTCAATGTATTAAATTAGGCCGCGAAGCAGAGGGTATGGATTACCCACCTTACCCAGGCGAGCTCGGTAAAAAGATTTACTACCAAGTTTCAAAAGAAGCATGGGCGGGCTGGATTAAGCAACAAACCATGCTGGTGAATGAAAATCGCCTTAGCTTAGCCGACCCCTCAGCACGTAAATATTTAAGTGAGCAAACCGAGAAATACTTTTTTGGTGAAGGCGCAGATACCGCTCAAGGTTACGTACCGCCTAAACAATAGGTGCAATGATGTGTTTTTAGGTGGTGTGGTTGATGGTTTATTTGCAACTTAACACTAATATAAACAGTCATTTACATAGATCACGCAACAAAGCTTAAGCAAGCCAAGTTTTTATAATTATTATTATCTTAAAGAGTGAAGGAACACAACATGGAACATATTTTACCCGCACTACCTTACGCAAAAGATGCGCTAGCTCCAGTAATTTCTGCTGAAACGATTGATTTTCACTACGGCAAACATCATCAAACGTACGTCACAAACTTAAATAACCTGATTAAAGGTACAGAGTTTGAAAACGCAACGCTGGAAGAGATTGTTTTAAAATCAAGTGCTGGTGTTTTTAACAATGCCGCTCAAGTATGGAACCACACTTTTTACTGGAATGGTTTGCAGCCAGTTACAGCTAATAACGCACCTACAGGTGCCTTGGCGGATGCAATTAACGCGGCTTATGGTAGCTTTGATGAATTTAAAAAACAATTCACGCAAAAAGCCATTACGACGTTTGGCTCAGGCTGGGCTTGGTTATGCAAAAATAAAGACGGCGTTTTAAGCTTAGAAAGCACTAGTAACGCAGGTACACCATTAACAGCTGGTTTAACACCATTACTAACGATTGATGTTTGGGAACATGCGTATTACGTAGATTATCGTAACGCGCGCGCTAAATACGCAGAAGAGTTCTGGAGCATTATTAACTGGAATTTTGTAGCCGCTAATTTCGCCAAGTAATTGGTAAGATTTTTGGTACTTCATGCTTGGCACGGAGTCTAGTGGCTTTAGGGACACTAGATCCCGGTGCTAGAGGTTGAACAACAAAACAAAAAAGGAGATTTTAAAATCTCCTTTTTTGTGTCTGTAACTTTATAGCTACAACTTTATTGCTATATATTTTATGTATATATTATTGTCGCTACAAGTTACGCCAACTAAAACTAGCCGCCTAATGTTTCTTTTTCTAGTTCTTCCATACTGGTGTGGCGCACATCTTTACCCTTAACCATGTACACAACATATTCTGCAATATTTTTTGCGTGGTCACCAATACGCTCAATGGCTTTAGCCACAAACAATACTTCAAGCGACATGCTGATTGTGCGTGGATCTTCCAACATAAAGGTAATTAATTGACGCATTGCCACGTGAAACTGCTCATCAACCAACTCATCTTGTTTTGCAACTTCAATCGTTTTTGTGACATCTAGGCGCGCGAACGCATCTAACGACATGCGTAACATGTTACGTACCAGGCTCACCATTGCTCTAATTTCATTAAAGCGCGGTTTGTATAGTCTGTCAGCCTCGTTAATTTTGAGCGTAACACGAGCAATTTTAGTGGCTTCATCACCAATACGCTCTAAGTCGGTAATGGTTTTAACAATCATCATAATCATACGTAAATCACCAGCTGCAGGCTGGCGGCGCGCAATAATATGGCCGCAATCTTCATCAATCTGCATTTCAAGTGCGTTTACTCGATGATCGTTTTTAACTACTTTGGCCGCCAAAATAGTATCTGCACTTACTAAAGCTTGTAGTGCGCTGATAATTTGCTCTTCAACCAAGCCGCCCATTTCAAGCACTTTGGCACGCACAGCCTCTAATTCAGCGTCGTATTGTTTATAGATGTGTTCAGATTGCATGGTTGATTCCATTTATTTGTATAAATTAGGTTGCTAGTTTAATGATTCAATATGACATTGCAATGACAGTTACTTGGTGTAAGTTTTTACGCCCTCTGCTGTAGCGAGCAAGAGTACATTAGCGCCGCGTGCAGCAAATAAGCCGTTTGTCACGACACCTACAATTTGATTGATTTTATTTTCCATTGCAACTGGGTCGCTAATCGTTAAACCATGCACGTCAATAATGACATTACCGTTATCTGTAATGAAATCACGTAATTGTGGCTGGCCGCCTAGTTTCATTAACTCGCGTGCTACATAGCTTTTTGCCATCGGTAACACTTCAACAGGTAGAGGAAACTTACCTAAAGTTGGCACATATTTACTGGCATCACAAATACAGATAAACTTTTTAGCCACTGCGGCTACAATTTTTTCGCGCGTTAAAGCGCCACCACCACCTTTAAGCATATGTAAATGTTCAGTAATTTCATCGGCGCCATCAACATAAATATCTAAACTATTGACTGCATTTAGATCGAATACTTCAATACCATGCCCGCGCAGGCGCGAGGCGGTTGCTTCAGAGCTTGCCACTGCACCTTCAATTTTATGCTTCACTTTGGCTAACTCTTCAATGAAAAAGTTAGCTGTTGAGCCTGTGCCTACGCCAATAATACCTTCTTTAACATACTGCACTGCCGCTACCGCTACTTGTTGTTTTAATTCATCTTGCGTGTATGCCATGGTAAAAACCCTTATATTTTCTTAATTATGATGATTGTATTTATAATGCTTGATAATCCTTAATAATACACTGCTACTTTAAAAGTTCAAATGACGCAAAACAGCTTACAAACACAAGAATTACAAACACAGGCGTTAAAAGCCTCTGCTTTAAAAAATTTGGTTGAAAAAATCAATCATAGCCACGTCTACGATGTGGCCATTAACAGTCCACTTGATTTACAGCCGAGTTTATCTGCGCGTATTGGCAATCGTGTGTTGCTCAAGCGCGAAGATACGCAGCCCGTATTTTCATTCAAGCTGCGCGGTGCTTACAATAAAATGGCTAACTTAAGTCAAAGTCAGCTGGCTAATGGTGTGATTTGCGCGAGCGCAGGTAATCACGCACAAGGCGTTGCGCTTGCTGCACAAAAGTTAAAGTGCCGCGCGGTTATTGTGATGCCAACCACCACGCCACTCATCAAAATTAACGCAGTTAAAAATCGTGGAGCTGAGGTGGTATTGTTTGGCGATAGTTATTCAGACGCTTATGTACATGCCCTTAAATTAGAGCAATTAGAAAAACTAACGTTTGTGCACCCATACGACGATATGGACGTAATTGCAGGGCAAGGTACAATCGCCAAAGAGATATTAGAAGCTTACCCAGAGCCTATAGAAGCTATTTTTTGCTGCGTAGGGGGCGGCGGTTTATTGGCGGGTATTGCCGCATATGTAAAAGCGCATCGACCAGAAATCAGAGTGATAGGCGTTGAGGCAGAAGACGCTGAAGCGATGACAGAGTCACTTAAAATTGGTCAGCGTGTGATGCTTGAGCAGGTAGGGTTATTTGCTGATGGCGCGGCGGTTAAGCAAGTGGGTGAGCATACCTTTAAGCTGGCGCAAGATTACGTCGATGAAATGATAGTTGTCGACAACGACGCAATTTGTGCGGCCATTAAAGATGTATTTGAAGATACCCGCAGTATTTTAGAGCCAGCTGGCGCGCTGGCTACAGCAGGTATTAAAGAATATGCCAAGCGCAATAACCTGCAAGGTAAAACCTTGATTGGCATTGCATCAGGCGCGAATATGAATTTCGACCGTTTACGCTTTATTGCTGAGCGCGCTGAAATCGGCGAAAAGCGTGAAGCAATTTTAGCCGTCACCATACCAGAGCAACCGGGTGCATTTAAGCGTTTTTGCGCGTTATTGGGTAATCGCAATATTACCGAGTTTAACTATCGCTATGCAGACGATAAAAATGCCCATATTTTTGTAGGAATCGCCATCAGCGACCCTACAGAATCAAGCAAATTGGTGAGCGAGTTAATTGCACAAAACCTGCCAGCGCTTGATTTAACAGATAATGAAATTGCAAAATTACATGTGCGTCATTTGGTTGGTGGCCATGCGCCACAAGCTGAAAATGAAGTCGTTTACCGCTTTGAGTTTCCTGAAAAACCAGGTGCGTTAATGAAGTTTTTAGAAAGCATGGGCCAAGATTGGAACATCAGCTTATTTCATTATCGCAACCACGGCGCAGACTTTGGCCGTGTGCTGGTGGGTATGCAAGTGCCACCAACTGAACAAGCTGACTTTAAAGCATTTTTACATGATTTAGGCTATGCCTACTGGGACGAAACACATAATCCAGCTTACCAATTATTTCTTGGTTAAAGTGGCTGCAAAGCTGAGATTCATACTGGTGGCTGATTACAACCTAAATTTGGTTTAAGTAAACCAAATAAAAATTGACTCAAACGTTAAGCAATTGATTTTAATGTAGTTTAAAACTATATACATTTAGGTATAATTTTTGCTGCATTTAGAAGTAACGCTTGTTAGCAGTGGCTGTGGCTTATCAAGCTGAAACAAGTGAACCTAATAAAATAAAATCTGCCTGAATAATAGGCAATATTTGGAGAATTAAATGAAACTAGCTTCAGAATTTAAAACTACGCGTGCTAGCTTACTAGCGCTCGTTTTAATTGCAAGCTTAACAGCCTGTAATAAAGAAAAAGCCGCTGAACCAGCTGCAACCACTGCGCCAGCCGCCTCAGCTGCAGGCGTTGCTTATGTGACGAGTCAAGACGCAGGCGTGAGTGTGATTGACCTAGCAACAATGACTGTGACGAAACAAATTGACGTAAAAGCCACTGGTCCGCGTGGTATTGGTGTAACTGAAGATGGTAAAAAATTGATTGTGGCTACTAAAGGTAACGACAGTATTTCAGTGATCGATACCGCCACTGGCGAAGTGTTACAGCAAATTATGGTTGGTAAAAATCCCGAGTTTGTTCGTATTAAAGGTGATTTTGCTTATATTTCATCAGAACCTAGTGCCAAATCTGGCCCACCACCTAAGCCAGGTGCAGTCCATGCTGAGGAAGAAGATGACGATGATGAAGAAAAAATCCCAGCACGTATTATTGTGGTCGATTTAGTTAAAGGCGAAAAAGTACGTGAAATTGTAGGTGGCCCTGAAACAGAAGGTATAGAGTTTTCAGCCGATGGCAATAATTTGGTGATTACCAATGAAGCCGATAACACAGTAACCGTGCACAATCTTAACGATGGCAAGTTAGTTAAAACCGTGAGCACCCATGAACATGGCGATAGACCACGCGGCATTAAAGTGTCGCCAGATGGCAATACCTACTTAGCAACGCTAGAGTTTGGTAATAAATTTATGGTGCTTGATAAAGACTTTAATTTTGTACGTGCGGTAGAAACCTCTGAAACACCTTACGGTATTAGCTATAGCGCTGATGGTAAAAATATTTTTGTAGCCAGCAACAAGGCTAAAAAATTAGAAATGTTTGATGCAACAAACTTTGTAAAAATCAAAGAAGTGACTACTGGCAACCGCTGCTGGCACTTTAGTTTCACGCCAGATAATAAGCAAATATTGCTAGCCTGCGGCAAATCAGATGCAATTTTAGTCATTGATGCCGAGTCATTCACAGTCACCAAACAAATAGAAGTGAAAAACTTACCTTGGGGAATTGTGACTTACCCTAAATCAATGGGTAGCTTGGACGCGATTGTGAAATAGTTTGTCTGCTGCTTTAAACTAATCGTTGATAGCTAGTCAATAGTTAGCAGTCGAAAGTCTAAATAGCCTCACTAATTGTGAGGCTTTTTTTATTCCCGCCTAAAAAAGGGGGAGGGTTAGGGTGGGGGGTGAAATATTTCTATGTAAGCTGGGGATTTTTATGGGCGAGTTTTTTAGGATAAGCCTACTAATCTACCCCCAACCTAACCTTACCCCTCAAATAGAGAAGAAGTTTTAAAAGCTGATAAATGATTCGCAAAACGCACTCTTAAAATCAACGTTAAGTAATTCTCATTTTTCAAGTTTACTCAAAATAAATGCCCAATCCTTTGGGTCAACAGGTGTAATTGAAAGTCGATTACCACGTTGCAGAATACGTAAACTTGAGAGCTCTGGTATTTCACGCATTTCCTTTAGGCTTAATAACCGCGTTTTACGAACCAGTTTTACGTCCACATTTACCCAGCGTGGCGTTTCTAGAGTGGCTTTTTCATCGTAGTATTTATGACCTTTAATAAACTGTAAACGGTCTGGGTAGGCACGACTACTGACTTCTGCAATACCCGCAATACCTGGCAAATCACAATTTGAGTGATAAAACAAAACGCCATCACCAACACTCATTTGGTCGCGCATAAAATTACGTGCTTGGTAATTCCTAATGCCATACCAGTCTATCGTTTGATTTGGCATTGCCGCTAGATCATCGATTGAGACATCAGAAGGTTCAGATTTCATTAGCCAGTAACGCATGTTTTTACCTTGAATTTATAAAGCAACTTTAAGGCGTTATGATAAGCTATTATCACAATTTATAAAGGTCACAAATGGCAAAAACACTGGTAAAAAATGTGCTGGGCACACCATTACAAATATGTAGCTTAAACCCGTTAACAGGCTTTACACGCACTGGTTGCTGCGAAACGGGCCTGGACGATACTGGCAGTCACACCGTGTGTGCGCAAGTCACTGATGAGTTTTTAGCGTTTTCAAAAAGTCGTGGCAATGACTTAAGCACGCCAAGGTTAGAATATGGTTTTGATGGTTTAGTAGCAGGCGACCGTTGGTGCTTGTGTGCTAGCCGCTGGCTAGAAGCCGCTGAGGCGGGCTTTGCGCCACCAGTGATATTAGAAGCAAGTCATGAAAAGTGCTTAACGGTTGTGACATTGGCTGATTTGAAATATCACGAGTTGCGATAGTATGAAATATGGGTAGAAGTACCTGCAAATATTACCTAAGCCAGCATCCTGAACCAAAAAGGCTCAAGTGGTAACCGCCTAAGGTGCATTAGGTTCACTCACCAAGAATACCTTAAAAGAATACTCAATTTAGAGCGCTCACACAGCAGCCTGAAAAACGAAAACCGATGCTATAAACTAGTTCTAGGAATATATGACTTAAGCAATACCGCAGGAATGCATAGCTTACCTTGAAAAAATTTCTGCGCAAGGTAGATTGTATGAATTTAGTGTAAATTTAGTGCGGTTTTAAGGTTGCTTAACTGAGTGTTTTGAGTATTTTTGATTTAGATATTTGCAATTGACTTAAATGCTTGGGTTTAAGTATTCGAATGAATTAAAAATCTGCAATTTTTTAGTGTTGGCTTTGAGCCGAAAAAACTTAATGATTTAACTGGCTAACTCAGCTTTAACGTTTTCAATAGTGTCTTGCATTTGGTTGATTTCGCGGCGCATAGCACCCGTGTCTAGGGTGCCTGATTTACCGTTTAGCATCTCGTGGGTTACGTTAAGCGCTGCCATGACCGCAATACGGTCAATACCAACAACTTTGCCCGAGTTTTGAATATCACGCATTTTGCGATCTAAGTAATTCACGGATGCTAGCAAGCTTTCGCGCTCTTCATCTGTACAAGAAACAGTGAATTCTCGCCCCATAATGTTCACATCTACGCCACGCACTTGGCTCATATTTTAATCCTCTAAATCTTCGGCCATGTGGTGTAAAACTGGCTCGGCTAACTCATCAGGCAAGCTTGCAATGAGCGCAGCAAGCTTTTCACCGGCTAAATGCATTTGTGCGACGGTTTGTTTTGTTTGGGCCTCAGCAGCTGCTAGCTGTTGCGTTAAGGCAATATTTTGCGATTTTAACGCTCGGCTTATGCTAATAAGCTCGGTTAATTTATTATTCAGCGCTTTTAAATCAGATTCCATAACCTCAACTATAGGTTAAAAAACTCAATATAGTCAATAGTTCACGTGCAATTGATAAAGCAATGTATAAAGTTTTAAATAAAATGTTTATTGCACGACGCAATAAAGCCTGCAGCATTTAAATGGGATTGAATTATAATGATTACCAATTGTTAGGTGCCTGCATTTGCAAATCAGCAAATGATCAGGTGAAACTGGGAAATAAGTGCGTGGTCGCTGTTGATAGTTTTATAGCCCACTAAGCTTATGCTGCCCCCGCAACGGTAAGTGATCTTTGGTTTACTCGATGCCACTGGACGAAAGTCTGGGAAGGCGTAAACCAAAAGGTGTAATACGCCGAATCACAAGCCCGGAGACCGGCCTTACATGACTCTCGTTGTGCGTTTTTACGCATAACACGTTAAAAATACCTCGGGGTGATAGGTATCAAACACGCTGCGTTTGCGTTAATTCGCCCATTGCGCTTGTTGGTTTTATTCCCTGTCGTGCTTTTAGCATTCAAATCATCCGTATGCGGGGACGCCTACGAATAAGGGAAATAACATGCACAAACGTACCATCTCCAGCCTGATTGGCATTCTTTTCAGCACGTCACCACTATCAGCATTTGCTGTGGATGCACTCAATTTAGATGAAGTAACCGTAAAAGCTAATCGCTTTGAGCGTAAAGAGTCTGAAACAACCTATGCGTCTGAAATTCATACTGCAAGCCAAATACAAGCATCTGGTGCAGCTACACTTTTAGATTTTTTAGCTCAACAAACTTCACTGAACGCAGTTTCAACCAATAAAGCGACTGCCTCTATCAATTTACGTGGTTACGGTAGTGAAAACGGTAATCAAAATGTAGTGATTACTGTTGATGGTCAGCGTCTTAACAATATTGATAGCTCTTCACAGTTGCTTGCAGGTATACCACTATCGAATATTGAGCGAATTGAAATCAGTAAAGGTAGCGGTTCAGTTATTTATGGCGATGGTGCAACAGCGGGCGCGATACAAATTTATACAAAAAACAAAACTGGGGTTACAGTGAACGCCTCATTAGGAAATTTTGGCCAAAAAAATCATGCAATTAACGCAGGATTTTCAGAACAGTATTTTGATGTTTCTTTAGCGCTGGCGCATGACAGCCATGATGGATTTAGTAAAAAAGACGAAACAGGGCATAAAGATCAATTCACTAGTAATAGCCAAAATGTAAAAGTTAAAATAAAACCAACTGACTATCTAAACTTTTTTGTTGAAGGCACCAGCTCACGCAACGACACTCGCTTTGTTAATCCGCTTACAAAAGCTGAATTTGAGCAGAATCCACGCCAAGTGACTAACAGACCTTTTAGTCAAACCTATACGCATCAAGCGTTGGATAGTGATAGATGGCAAGTGGGTGCAGAGTATGATGTAACTGAAAAATTGACGTTTAAGGCATCACATTTTCGTGAAGATAAAACATCAGATTTCATTAACTTTTCCAGTGTATTTGATTATAACTATGAAGGTAACGAGTTAAATTTACGTTATGCAGATGAGCAGTTCAGCGCTATTGCAGGTTTTCAAAGTTTTGATGGTGATCGTGTGGCAACTGATAACGTGACGACTAAAGATAACACCGCGTATTTTGTAAGTGCTGAGCATAAAGCAGCATGGTTAGCCGAAGGACTCACTTTATCAGCTGGATTGCGTAGTGAAAAGGTAGACTATGTATTCAAGCCAGATGTTGGTCAAAAGCTTACTCAAGATGAACATTTGACGGCTTGGGACATGGGGACTAATTACAAGATTAATCCAGAAATATCTGTATTTGCCAACTATAACCGCTCTTTTCAAGCGCCAGACGTTGATCGCTTTTTTACAACAGATTTTTTTGCAGGCGTAACAACCTTTAATGGATTTATAAAACCACAAAAAGTAAAAACATTTAACGCTGGTTTAAATTATACCGTTGTTAATAATCGCTTAAAAATTAGTGTATTTCGTGCTGATTTAAAAGATGAAATTTATTTATTTCAAGTTCCTGCAGCTTTTTTGTTTAAAAACACAAATTTAGATGAATCACATAAATATGGTTTGGAAATTCAAGACTTTTATACCTTTAACAAAGAAATTAGCGCGTCACTAATTTATAATTTCACGCGTGCAAAAATTGATAAAGAGAATGAAAATGCCGGTGCATTTAATGGCAACGATTTACCAGGTGCACCTAAACATAATGTTGTCGCTAATTTAAATTACCGCTTTTTAGATAATGCCATGTTGAATGTTAATCACACTTGGCGCTCAAGAGCTTACGCATTTAATGATTTTTCAAATAACTTCAATCAAAAACAAGATAGCTATCAAACAACGAATCTTGCTTTGAGTTATCGGTATAAAAAAGTTAGTATCATCGCCTCTGTTAGTAATATTTTTGAAGTGGAAAACTCGATTCAAATTCAAGATGATGCTATATTTCCAGTCGATTTTGTACGTACTTGGCGCGTAGGCATGAAGGCTGACTTTTAATTAGCTACCAGCTTTTTTAAGTGAATAGAAGCAACATAATGGTATGATGTGTACCATTATGTTGCTGATTAAAAGCAAGAAGTTAGAAAATCTAGGACGTTAAATATGCAAAACACTCAAACTTTCAAAAAACCTCTTATTATCGCAACGGCGATTGCCTTTTTTATGTTGCTCACACGCGGTAGCCATACGTTAACGCCGTTTGAGTTGCCAGATGCGAGCTTGGCTTTGTTTTTACTGGGTGGTTTGCTATTAGGTGAAACCAATTTGCAACGCGCTGGTTGGTTTGTGGGTTTTTTCACCTTGGCAACAGTCATTGATTTTGGTGCGGCTGCGTTTGACCCTGCGCAAGGCTTTTGTTTAACCAATGGTTATTGGGGCTTGATTCCTAGTTATGCTGCTATGTGGTTAGGTGGCATCTGGCTCGCTAAGCAGGCAGATGCGTTTGACGCGTTTAAGTTTGCAGCCGTGAGTATGTTAACAAGCTTTATTGCGTTTGTGATTTCAACGCAAACTTACTATTTGTTCTCAGGCAGATTCCCAGCTGAAGGTGTTATCGAATCAATGAAGCATGGCTGGGAATACTTGCCAGGTTGGATGGGTTTCTCAGCAATGTATTTTGTGTTTATTTGGGCGGCGGTGATGTTAGCGCGCCAACTTAAGATATTCGCGTCTGCAAAAGTGTAATTATTTCCATATGCAAAAGGTTGATTTTAATTTAGCTTAATTTAAGGTCGCTCACGCGGCCTTTTTTATTGGTACTTGTTTGTAAATGAAACCACTTAAAAATCCACATGCTTACAGCGATAGCGAGCAAGCAGCTATCTATAAAGTGATGGCTGAGCGGCGCGATATGCGGCATTTTTTGCCTACCCCTGTTGCGCCTGAAACGCTCACTAAAGTTTTAAAGGCAGCGCATCTTGCCCCGAGTGTTGGGTTGATGCAACCTTGGCGTTTTATACGTATAACCGACAACAATATTCGCAAAGCCATTCATAAGCTGGTAGATGAAGAGCGCATTAAAACCGCCCAAGCAATTGGCGAATATGAAACCACTGCGCGCATGGCCGAGTTTTTGCGACTTAAAGTGGAGGGCGTTTTAGAATGCGGCGAATTATTGGTAGCAACATTGTGTAGTGAGCGCGAAAAGCATATTTTTGGCCGCCGCACGCTGCCAGAAATGGATATTGCATCTGTGAGCTGCGCCATACAAAATATGTGGCTGAGCGCCCGCGCTGAGGGTTTGGGGTTAGGCTGGGT
>JANNBX010000224.1:0-2947 GCA_031385945.1 Methylophilaceae bacterium
TGCATGGCACTCCACATGAGCGATGTGCGACCAGAGCCATGCTCACCTAACACCAGCAAATGAAAGCCAGCTTGATTTAACTCTAAGCCAAATGTAGCCGCATTTTTGGCATCTGCTTGGGCAATCCAGCCGTGGCTATTCTGCGATGCCAACAACTCAGAAGTGTCTTTAAATTTAAGTGCATTGATGTCTATGTGAGCGCTTAAATCTTTAGGGAGTAAATTTTGTAACATAAATTAAGTTTTTTTCTTTAGTTATTGCCAGCTGTCCAACGCAATTTTGCATCATCATCTGTTGTTTTAGCTTCTATCCAGCGCTCACCAAATACGCCCTTTTCTTTTTTCCAAAATGGCGCTTCTGTTTTCAAGTAATCCATCATAAATTCGCAAGCCTTGAACGCCTCACCACGGTGCGCACTTGTGACTGCAACCAGCACAATTTGCTCAGTTGGTTTAAGCGTGCCAACACGATGAATAATCAAAGCATCGAAAATATTCCAATTAGATTTAGCTTTAGCGATAATGTCTTGCAGCGCTTTTTCAGTCATTTCTGGGTAATGCTCTAGCGTTAAGCTAGACACATTGTCACCCTCGTTAAGGTCGCGCACTTGGCCAATAAAACTGACCACAGCACCAGTATCTGGCCGCAGTAAGCGTAACTGGTTTAATTCAAAACCAGCATCAAAATCAGCAGTTTGTACGCGAACTGTCATTATCTTTCGCGCTAACCGCCGGTCACTGGTGGGAAAAACGCAACTTCATCGCCTGCTTTAATCACGGCGCTATTTTCAACAAGTGCATGGTTAATGGCGGCGCGGGTATTGGTTTTACCTGCAAATAATGCTCCCCAAGCATCACCTCTAGCGCTTAAATGCGCCATTAAATCGGCCACTGTAACGATATTTTCAGTCAATTGAAAATCTTCACTAGAAAACTTTAGCGATTCTTTTAGGCGGGCGAAGTAGAGAATTTTAATCATAGCTTTTCGGGTTCATCATCAATTAAATCTAGCAAATCTGTAGGTTTATCATTTAGTTCGACACGCTCAATCTTAGCAAACCCAGCAGTAATTTTTTTGCTACTAGTATGTACTTCATCTACATCTTTACTAGCTTGACGAATATGATCTGCAAGACTTTTCATCCGTTTATCAAACAACGAAAAGTCTTTACTGAGCTTACCCAGTTCAGCTTGAATAATGTGCACTTGCTGGCGCATTTCAACATCTTTTAACACAGCTCGAGCTGTATTTAGCACAGCCATTAGTGTGGTTGGTGACACTAACCACACTCGCTTATTCATGGCATAAGTAATTAAATCTGGGTGGTAGGCATGAATCTCAGCAAAAACTGCTTCTGCTGGTATAAACATCACCGCTCCATCTGAAGTCACGCCAGGAATAATATATTTACTGGCAATATCGTTCACATGCTTTTTAATGTCTGCTTTAAATTGTGTTTTTGCAAGACCTTGCTCTGAATCACTCAAAGTTTTATCAAACATGCGATGATAGTTTTCAAGTGGAAATTTACTGTCGACTGCCACAGTGCCTGTTGGCTCAGGTAAAAATAATGCACAATCTACGCGGGTATTATTTTCGAACGTATGTTGCATACTGAACGTATTCACAGGCATTACATTGCGCACCAAACTTTCAAGCTGCACTTCCCCGTAAGCTCCACGACTACGTTTATCGCCTAATAACTCTTGCAAGCTAACCATATTCACGGTCAAGCCATCTATTTTTTTTTGCGCTTCATCTATAGTAGCAAGACGTGTCATAACGTTTACAAATGTTGCGTTGGTTTTTTTGAAGCCTTCATCAAGGCGCTCTGACACTTTCCCACCAATTGTTTCTAATCGGCTATCCACAATTTTGCCTAAACCTTCAATGGTAAGGGTCAGCGTAGTCATGGCTTTCAGCATAGTGTCTTGAATCAAGGCCTGCTCAGCTTTGCCCTGCTCGCTTAATGTAGTGTGCAAGCGCTCTAGTACTTGCTCACGGGTTTGGGCCAAGTTTTGCGTTTGTGCAAGTTGTAATGCTTGCATGGCTTCACGCGTTTGGGCTAATTCATTTGCGGTATTGGTGCGTAATTTTTCTGCTGCGTCATTTGAAGCGGCGCTAATTCTATCGCCAAGTTGATTAAGGCCGTTGTTGAGATCTAGCAACATGGCACGATGTTTTTCTTCCAGTTGAGGAAGTAGAGAATCAGTGATTTTGGGCGCGTTAAAGCTGCGGGCTAATAGCCAAATCAGCAATATTAAGGCAATAAGGGCAATACAAAATGTGGCGGTTTCTAACATTGCCACATTATAGCAAATGTAGCCTAGCTATTCTTCGGCTAATCGCTGAGCAATTGTCCGCCGATTGCCCAATCTTCAAACTTCACTTCTTCTATCACCACATATGTGTAACTTTCAGGCTTGTGGGCAACACGTTTGAGTGTATCGGTAAACTCAGCGGCAATTTTGGCTTTTTGCTCTTTGCTTAAATTGCCGGCTATTTTTAAATTCACATAAGGCATTTTATTCTCCTTGCGATTAGTGTCAGATAGTTTTAATTTCAGGTTGCAACGTTACATGGTCAATGCCAAACTTAACATGTAGCATTTCACGAATTTCTGGCAACACTTGCTGCCAAGCTTTTAAATCGAGCACTGCCACATGTGAGGTTAAGCCAATCACGCTACTCGATAGCTGCCAAATATGCACATCATGCACTTCAATCACGCCATCAATCGCACTCATCGCGTTACCCACTTCAACCAAATTTAAATGGCTAGGTACAGCCTCCATCAACACATTCACCACTTCACGCAGTAAATTCAGCGTAGAAAATAAAATCAAGCAAGCCAGTAAAATAGAGAGTATCGGGTCAATTGGTAGCCAGCCTGTGAAATAAATAACAGCGCCTGCAGCAATTGCCGCAACTGAGCCTAATAAATCAC
>JANNBX010000263.1:0-5631 GCA_031385945.1 Methylophilaceae bacterium
TCGCTCATGTGGAGTGCCATGCAAGATGCCGCGCAAAAACGCAACGCTGAAAACTTGCACGACTTGGTTGCGTTATTTGATTTTTCAGTGAATGAAAAGCCACAAATATTAACGCTTAAAGCTGGGCAGGGTGCTAAATTAAAAACTGCGATGGAGCAGTTAATTCGCGATTTAGCCCGCGAATTACCTCAGCTTGTTTTGAGCAAAGCAGATAAAGAAAAGTGCGTTGCAGCGGCCAAAGAGTTACTAAGCTTGGCATTTCAAAAAATGTCAGATGACATTGAAATTACTTCAGAAATTGCCCAACATTTAACGCATATAGAGCGTGATGTGATGGCCTATTTAGAGGCTTGGCAGCCCAATGCCGACATTGAAAACCAGCTAGAAGGCTTGCTCAGTGAGGCGTTTTTTGGCCGTTACCGCGTTAATGTGCTGGTGAGCCATGCTTTAGCTGTTAACCCACCGATTATTTATGATAACGACCCAAGCTTACCATCGCTTTTTGGTGGCATTGAAGCAGCCGCTGAGAGTAGTGCAACACCAGACTTTTTACGCTTAAGAGCGGGCAACTTGTTGCGCGCAGATGGCGGCATGTTGATGTTACATTTGCGTGATTTGTTGCAAGATCAACAAAATGGCGCGCAGATTTTAGAGAAGCTACAACGTTTTTGCCGTAATGGCACGCTGCAAATTGAAGACTTTTCAAGTAATAACCAAAGCTCTAGCTTTGCCAATATTGTGTTGCCAGCCAGAGTTAAACTTATTTTAATTGCTACGCGCGAAGATTTTTATCAATGCTTAGATGAGCATCCAGACTTCTTCAATTACTTTCCAATCAAAGTTGAATTTGCTGAACGCATAATTGCAAACACTGAAAACTATGCGGCAATTGCAGGTTTTGTCGCACAAAAATGTGCGCAATTTAACTGTGCACACTTTAGCGCAGAGGCTGTTGCGTGCTTAATTTTAGCCATGCAAAGGCTAGAAGAAGACCAAACACGCATTAGCACTAATTTTGCGGCAATCGAACGGTTAATGCTTGAAAGTGTGGCGCATAGCAATGGCGCTGCCTTGATTGAAGCCAGCCATGTGAAAGCCGCTATTAACGCCAATTACGCGCGGCATAATTATTTTGAAGCGCAAATTCGCGATGCGATTATTAACAATGAGTTATTGATTGCTGTGCATGGCGAAACGGTTGGGCAATTGAATGGTTTAACGCACATGGAGCTGGGTGACGCTAGTTTTGGCTCGCCCGTACGCATTACCGCGCGTTGCTACCCAGGGCGCAGTGGCGTGATTAACATCGACCGCGAAGTAGAAATGAGCGGCCCTAACCATGACAAGGGCATGTTCATTTTGCAAAGTTGGTTATCAGCCAGCTTTCATCAATTAGCACCGCTGAGCTTAAATGCGTCATTAGTGTTTGAGCAAGAATACAATGGCGTTGAGGGCGATTCTGCCTCATGTGCCGAGTTGTTTGCGTTACTTTCTGCCATGGCAAAACTGCCGATTAAGCAAGGTATAGCCGTTACTGGCGCATTAAATCAATTTGGTGAAGTCATGCCAATTGGTGGTGTAAATGAAAAGATTGAAGGCTACTTTAGGGTGTGTAAAGCGCTGGGTTTAGATGGCAAGCAAGGCGTGATGATACCGCAACGCAATCAAACGCATTTGATGCTAAATGCTGAAGTAACTGAGGCTGTTGCAAAAGGTGAGTTTAAAATTATCACCATTTCGCATGTGCTAGAAGGGATTAGTTATTTAACCGAAACAGATGCGGGCGAAGCTGATCATTTGGGTGCGTATCCAGACGACACACTCATGGGGCAAGTGCAAAAAGCGTTGCTCAGCTACAAAAAGATTTTAGAAAACAACCAGATTGAGCTTAATTTTAATACTAAATAATTACGCGTATGGCTAAAACCACAGATGATGACAACGACAATAAATGCCGCCTAGACAAATGGCTATGGGCTGCGCGCTTTTATAAAACGCGGTCTTTAAGTGTAGATGCCATTGATGGCGGTAAAGTACGCGTAGATGCAGAGCGGGTAAAGCCAGCCAAAGAAGTTAAAGTTGGTCAAATTATTAACATACGCAATAAAGATTTTGAAATTGAAGTCACAGTAATGGCGCTAAGCAATATGCGACGCGGTGCGCCAGAGGCAGCTTTACTCTACCAAGAAACAGAAGCAAGTACTCAAAAGCGTGAAAACGCTAAAATCACCCGTGAAAATGATACCGGTGTGCGTGACCGTGGCATGGGGCGGCCAACCAAACGGCAACTGCGCGATATTCGCAAATTCACTGGTAACGCCTACTAAATTCTCCCTGATATACATATGACGCTTGCAAAGATGAATACTTTGTAGCAAACTATGTTCATCTATTGAACGCGTTCATTATTTGAACTGTAAAGCCAATGCTCACTGACGAATATCGTTACAAAATACTGAAGCTGGTAGAAAGTAAACCAGAAATAAGCCAGCGCGAATTAGCCAGCGAGCTCGGTATTAGTTTAGGTAAAGCCAATTTCTGCTTAAAAGCACTGATTGATCGTGGGTTACTTAAAGCGAATAATTTTCGTAACAGTAAAAACAAGCTCGCTTACATGTACTTGCTAACCCCAAGCGGTATTGAAGAAAAAGCCAGCATTACTGTGCGATTTTTGAAATATAAAATACAAGAGTTTGAAGCGTTACAACTCGAAATTGAAGAATTAACGCGGGATGTAAACAATCCACAAATGAACACCACGCAGCCATTATTTAAAGACAGTCTCAATACATGAATGATCGTTACGCAATCATACTCTGCGGTGGCTCTGGCTCAAGACTGTGGCCATTATCCCGCAGTTTAAAGCCTAAGCAATTGCTAGCGCTTAACGGTGAGAAAACGCTACTACAACAAACTGCACTGCGTTTAAGCCAGCAGGTTTCAGCAGCTAACCTTATTACCGTGACGCATGATGACCACCGTTTTGAGGTAAAAGGCCAACTTGCTGAAATATTACCAACAGCCGTCACTGGGGTAATGGCTGAGCCAACAGCACGTGATACATTGCCAGCCATTGCTTGGGCAACTTATCAAATCAGCTTGAAAAACCCAAATGCACTCGTTTCGGTATTTCCATCAGACCATGCGATTGATAACGAGGTTGCATTTTTTACAGCATGGCAAACTGCTGAAAACGCCGCGCAGGCCGGGTACTTTACCTTGTTAGGCATTACACCCACTGAGCCAGCAACGGGTTATGGCTACATTAAACCCGTACAAACGCTAGCAAATAATACTTTTGAAGTTGCTGCTTTTGTTGAGAAGCCTGATTTAACAACAGCTCAAAGTTATGTAGAAAACGGTTATTTGTGGAATAGCGGCATGTTCGTTTTTAAAGCCGATGTTTTTTTAGGTTTTATGGCTGAATATCAACCAGACATGCTGGCGCAGATTAAGCAATTAAGTGCTGAAAATATCACTGAAAATTATAAAAACTTAGCCAGTGTTTCCATTGATTATGGCCTAGCCGAAAAGCTAGCAATTGAGGCAAAAAAAATTGCCGTAGTACCTGTAGATATGGGTTGGAGCGACCTTGGCAGTTGGGATTCTATTTTTCAGCGCCGCGAAAAAACTGCTGAAAATAATGTAGTTCAAGGCGATGTATTAGCCATAGAAACCGCAGACTGTTTGCTATGGAACGCGCATGGCTACTTAGCCACATTAGGTGTGAGCAACTTGGCTGTGATACAAACGGCAGATGCCACTTTGATTTGCGATAAAAGCCGCACTGAAGACATTAAAAGGCTTGTGACAGAGCTGCAAATTAAACGGCCCGAATTAGTGACAACGCATCGCACTGTACAGCGCCCTTGGGGCGAATATACCGTACTTGAAGACGGTGAGCATTATAAAATTAAACGTATTGTGCTTAAGCCGCTCGCAAAATTATCGCTACAAATGCACAACCAACGCGCTGAACATTGGGTGGTGATTGATGGTGTTGCTAAAATTACTAATGGCGATAAAGTGATTTTGCTCAAAGCAAATGAATCTACCTACATTCCTAAAAAAACGCAGCACAGGCTTGAAAACCCTAGCGACAGCAATCCTTTAAGCATTATAGAGGTGCAATGTGGTGAGTATGTTGGTGAAGATGATATAGTGCGATTTGAAGATATTTATGGAAGGTTGATTGCTTAAAATGACAAAAAAAGTAGCGTTAATAACGGGGATTACTGGGCAGGATGGCGCATATTTAGCCGAATTTTTATTAGGTAAAGGCTATATTGTGCATGGCGTTAAACGTCGCGCATCATTGTTCAATACTGATCGTATCGACCATCTCTATCAAGACCCGCATGTAGATAACAAAAACTTTGTGCTGCATTACGGCGACTTAACCGACTCAACCAATTTAATTCGTATCATTCAGCAAACTCAGCCAGACGAAATATATAACCTAGCTGCAATGAGCCATGTAGCTGTGAGCTTTGAAACACCAGAATATACTGCTAATGCAGATGGTATTGGTACGCTACGTATTCTAGAAGCAATTCGTATTTTAGGCTTAGAGAAAAAAACTAAGTTTTATCAAGCGTCAACCTCTGAGCTTTATGGCTTGGTACAAGAAACACCGCAAAAAGAAACTACTCCGTTTTATCCACGTAGCCCTTACGCTGTAGCCAAACTTTATGGATACTGGATTACCGTTAATTATCGTGAAGCCTATGGTATCTATGCTTGTAACGGCATTTTGTTTAACCATGAGTCGCCTATCCGCGGCGAAACATTTGTTACACGTAAAATTACCCGTGCATTAGCGCGTATTAAGTTAGCATTACAAGACTGTTTATACTTAGGTAATTTAGATGCGCTACGTGACTGGGGACACGCGAAAGATTACGTTGAAATGCAATGGCTTATGTTGCAACAAGAAGTAGCAGAAGATTTTGTAATTGCCACCGGTGTTCAATTTAGTGTACGCGATTTTGTCAACACCGCCGCTAAAGAACTAGACATGCAAATTGATTGGCAAGGTACAGGCGTTGAGGAAAAGGGTTACTGGCAAGGCAAATGTATTGTCCAGGTTGACCCGCGCTATTTCCGCCCGACAGAAGTTGAGACTTTGCTTGGCGACCCTACAAAGGCTAAAGAGAAGTTGGGCTGGGTGCCAAAAATTACTTTTGCAGAATTAGTGGCTGAAATGGTGCGTGAAGATTACAAATCAGCGCAGCGTGATGAGCTGGTTAAAAAGCATGGCTATCAAGTGATGGATTATCACGAGTAATCGATAAGAAAAATTATGCAAAAAGACGCAAAAATTTATGTAGCAGGGCACCGTGGCTTAGTAGGTTCAGCCTTAATGCGGCAGCTACAAGCACAGGGCTATAGTAATATCGTCACACGCACCCATGCAGAACTAAACTTAACTAATCAGCAATTTGTAGCTGAATTTTTTGCGACTGAAAAGCCAGAGTATGTGATTCTTGCGGCAGCAAAAGTTGGAGGCATACATGCAAACAACACCTACCCAGCAGAGTTTATTCAAGAAAACTTGGCCATACAAACCAATGTCATTCATCAATCTTATTTGAACGGCGTGAAACGTCTGCTTTTTTTAGGTTCAAGTTG
>JANNBX010000009.1:0-3274 GCA_031385945.1 Methylophilaceae bacterium
AGCACAAAACGCCAAGCTGCTGCTAAAACCTTAAGTCAAAAAATCAGCGCAGAAATGCAACGCCTTTCATTAAGCGGCGGCCAGTTTAGTGTTGCTTTGCCGCTGTGTGAAGCGTCGGCCAATGGTTTAGAAACGGTAGAATTTTTAGTCGCAGGTCATGCGGGTGTAGAGCCGCGACCGTTGAACAAAGTGGCTTCTGGCGGCGAGTTGTCGCGCATTAGTCTCGCACTGCATGTGACAACAGCATCTCAAGGCAGCGTGCCTTGTATGATTTTTGATGAGGTGGACGTCGGTATTGGTGGTGGTGTGGCTGAGGTAGTCGGGCAGTTGCTCAAGCAACTTGGTGCAGAGCGTCAAGTGTTAGTGATTACGCATTTGCCGCAAGTCGCCGCGCAGGCCGCGCAACATTTGCAAGTCAGCAAAACGCAAGCCAATGGTGCAACCCTAAGCCATATTCAAGTGTTAAACCAAACTGAACGTGTGGAAGAAATCGCGCGTATGTTGGGTGGTATTCAAATTACAGAGACTACGCGTGAGCATGCGAAAGAGATGTTAAAAGTTTAGTTTTTTGACTAAAATGGCATGCTCTGGAAGGCGCATGGATATTGGCTTGCAGGACATCATATTTTAGTTTTTTTGTGCGGAATTAATCATTTTGTTATTTCTATACCGTCGTTCCCGTGAAAACGGGAATCCATTTTGACCTGTCAATCTGAGAGAAGCGAAGAATCCAGTAGCTTGTAGGTTGTAGTCGGGGGTAGCCCGACGCCTAGTCACTTTCTTTTAACTGCCTGAAAAGAAAGTAACCCAAGAAAACGGCACCCCGCTGCCGCTTAATCCTTCGGTCTTAGCGCCGCATCTGAGTGTCGGCTGCGGAACTCGGGTTTTCAACCCTCAAACAGTCCTCGCCACTTTCCATCTGCCGCTCAAGCCGAAGGCGCGGCAAAGGGGATTACTCAGCACAATACCTTTCAGCTATTGTGCCCCACTTGGGCTTACATTTGCACAACGTCTGACTGACGTTTATCAGAGTTTAAACTCAAGAATAAGCTAAGATAGTCTTTGTTCTCAAACCTAAAAAAATGAACTGATCTATCAAGCTTTAAATACTCAATCCCATGAACACATTCGGTAAAGGTTTCAAAAAAACTTTTAAACCAGCCAAACCTAAGTGGGCGAGTTTTGTCTTTATCTTCGCAAGCGCTGCAGTATGGTATTTCCCAAATTGCTTCATGAAGATTTCTTGCGGTAATTTTCTTTGTACTGATTCTTACTTTTGTATTCGCCTCACCCATGCAATTTGCACATCGTTGTGGCCACGTAAGATTGTGCGCAGAAATCCAGAATTCGTATGCCATATTTTCAAGCTAGCCTAAGGTAAAATAGACACTCAAAAAACTTAATTTTTTTACTTCGCCAACTCCGCCGCTTCCACTACCACTTTATACAACTGCGCTTCTTGAGGTGTTTTAATTTTTTGGCCAATGGCAATTTGGTTGCGTTTACCTGGCTCCACGCCTTTAATTATCATCGGCTGGCTTTGGCCAACGGCGCGGCCTGTCTGTGCATCGTATTTCACTACGCGCACTTGCACGCGGCTAACAGGTAAGCTAGTACCGTTTTCTACCACGGCAAATAAATTGCCACTATTATCGGCCTGCGCGCCAGAGCGGATGTATTTGCTTGGGTTGCGTGGTAAGTCAATCTTAACGGCATGCGCGGCAGCTTCTTTGCCGATGTCTGAATCTGAGCCAGCCGCTATTTGGTAATGTTGTAAGGCAGCATCAGTTTCGCCACGTGCTTCGGCAATTTCACCAAGTAGCGCATGACCAGGTGCGGTGGGTAATAGCTCATTAGCGCGTTTTAAATAAGGTTCAGCCTCGGTTTTTTTACCCATGTTGTATAAGGCAACACCGGTGTGTAAATGCGGTTTGAAAAAATCTGGTTGCATTTGAATAGCTTTTGCATAATAGGGAAGCGCTTCTTGTGGCTTTTTCTGTTGCATTTGAATATCGCCTAGCAGCTCTTGAAAGCGCGCTTCACGCGGCTCGCCCGCGATGGCTTTTTTAGCCAATGTAGTTGCGGTTGCTGCATCTCCTTTTTTCAAGGCCGCTACGCCTTCATCATAAGCTTTGTATGCTGGTTGCGTGGCTTTGAGTTTACCCACTTTTTGCGCGTACATCTCTTTACCCATTTCGCCGCCAGCGCCCACTTTGGCGAGTGTGACTTTATTGGCCGCAACGCGCTCGGGCGATGGTGGGTGGCTTGCGAATAAGCCTGTGATAAAGTTGCTTTCTTTGCCAGCACTTAAGCGCACAAAAGTTTCTTGCAAAGTAACTGCTGCGGCTGGGTCGTAGCCCGCTTTTTTCATGTATTTCATGCCATATAAATCGGCTTCACTTTCGGCATCGCGCCCGTATTTGCTGGTGGCCAGCTGCATACCAAGTTGCGAGCCGCCGACAATCAAATTACCGTAATCAGTATTTTGTGCGCCTATGCCCACGGCTATCATCGCGCCTTGCATTAAAATACCGCGTTCCATGCTTTTAGCGCCGTGGCGCGCCGCCGCATGCACAATCTCGTGACCCATTACCGCAGCCAGCTCAGCTTCGCTATTAAGCTCATACAACAAGCCGCGATTAAACGCAATTTTGCCACCAGGCATCGCCCAAGCGTTGGGAACAGAATCGTTTAGCACCACAAACTCATAAGGTAGTTCAGGTCTATCTGACACTGCACCTAAGCGCCTACCTATGCCTTGCACATAGCTTGTTAATTCGGGGTCAATTATGTAATCGCCACCTTGTGATTGACGCGCAGGCGAGTAGTTTTCTTTGCCAATAGCAATTTCTTTATCTTGCGAGACAAACTGAAATTCTTTTTTCTTGGTGACAGGGTTGGTACCGCATGCGGTAATGGTGGCGGCTAAAACAAGCGCAAAAGAATATTTTGCAGCATTAGCAATTAGACAAGAATACGGTTTAGACATGTTGTGTTCCTCAAAAAATATTAGAATTGTTATTACTTTTTGTTTAAACGCACGACTTTCTCGTCAGGCTGACTACTATTTAAAGTACTTTATCTTTTTTTGCCACAAGGCTGTACTTTACAAATGCCATAAATCATCAGCGAATGCTCTTGCATCACAAAACCGCGTGATTCAGCAGCTTCTTTTTGGCGTTTTTCAATCTCTTCGTCATAAAATTCTTCTACACGGCCACATTTTACGCACACAATATGGTCGTGATGGGTGCCTTCGTTAAGTTCAAATACC
>JANNBX010000011.1:0-4614 GCA_031385945.1 Methylophilaceae bacterium
CTTCGTTCGGTTTGCCTGGGTCTAAGCCTTCACGTATGCCCTCTAAACCAGCCGCCAAAGCAAGCGCTGCGGCCAAATAGGGGTTCACTGCGCCATCTGCGTTGCGCGATTCACAACGACCGCCACCCATGGGCACGCGGACTGAGTTGGTACGATTATTAGAACCGTAAGAATTAAACACTGGCGCCCAGCTAAAATAATTCATTGCACCGCGCCGCACTAAGCGTTTATAGCTATTCACAGTAGGCGCAAATGCCGCACATAAAGCGGGGCCATGTTTTAAAATACCGGCAATAAATTGATAACCTAAAGTGGTTAATCCTAAACCGCGCGGGTCATCTTTAGGATCACAAGCAAATAGGTTTTTGCCTGTTTTTAAATCATAAAGTGACATATTAAAATGTGCGCCTGTACCCGTTTTGTCGGCAAATGGCTTGGGCATCATGGTGGCGACTAAGCCATCTTCTTTGGCGTAATGTTTCGCCATATAGCGGAAGAAAATCAAGCGATCACACTGATTGAGTGCATCGCTGTAGTTAAAATCGAACTCAAATTGGCTGTTAGCATCTTCATGGTCAAATGAATATAAATCCCAACCCAAGCCGTTAATCGCTGTGGCCATTTTGTCTAGCCAAGCAAAATTATCCATAAAGCCGCGCACGTCATAACAAGCTTTATCTAGCTTGTCATCTGGGTTTGGCACGCTTAAGCTGCCATCTGTATTTTGCTTTAAAAGGTAAATTTCGCATTCAATACCCAAATTCATGCCAAAACCCATTTCGGCTGCTTGTGCCAATACGTTTTTAAGCGCCACGCGGGTATTCAGCGGGTATGGCTTACCTTGAAAATGATTATCCGCTGGCATCCAAGCCACTTTAGGCTCCCAAGGTAATTGAATAATATGATCTAAATCGGGCACAGAGTTTAGCTCATCGTCACTGGGTGCTTGGCCTAAACCATCTAATGCATAGCCTGTATAGCGCTCAGAGCCTGCCGCCATTTGTGGCAAGTGGTCAATAGGTACTACTTTGGCTTTAGGAATGCCATGAATATCGACATAAGCGCCGATGCAGTATTTAACGCCTTGGCCTTGCAGTTTTTGTTGAATTGCTGCTACTTCTTGTTGTGTTTTCATCACTTTAAACCTTTTAAACTTAATAAAAAATTACGCAATACCATCAAAATAAGAGTGCGCTAAAGGCGGTGTTTCTTGCATGCCTTTAACAATTAATTGACTTAAATCTTCCACCATCCAGTCAAACCATTCTTGACCTTTTTCGGCAGTTGAAATACTCGGCATCCCTGTTACACCATTGGTGCTGGTGCGGTTTACAGGGTGCGAAAAAACCAATCCATCAGTGCGGTCTGGGTCATCTGCCGCTTGCAACAACTCAGCACGCACCATATGCGGCGCGGTGGCTAGCATGAGTGAGGTTTCAGCATCGTTTGCGTGCCAGTCATCGCCATCGGCATGATGAAATTGTTTAACGCGATCGCTAATATGCGCAGAGTTAAAAACGGCCACCATCAAATCATCATGCTCTGCGCGCAGCATTTCAAGCGCACAACGTAAGGGGGCTGCGTTTGTAACATGCGTATTCACAATAAATAAACGCCTAATGCCGCTGTGATACGCCCAATCGCCAATGTCTTTAATTAAATGAATCAGCGTAATGGGCTGCACTGCCAAGGTGCCAGGCCAGCGACGGCTATGGCCAATAGAGCAGCCATAGGGCATCGTCGGCAGCATAGGTACTTGGGTATTTTTAGAAACCGCGCTGCACAAAATATCAGCCAGCACGTAATCCATGCCGCAGCCCATATGCGGGCCATGTTGCTCAGTTGCGCCTATCGGCAAAATTGCGGCTTGATGACTAGCTGCAATTTTTTCAGGCAGCTCTGCCCATGTGAGTTGTGACCAAAACATCGCTAGCTACTCCACGTTATCTGCAACATTAACAAAGCGAATCATGCGTGGCGTGACCACTTCATCGTCATCATTTTTAATTTCAGGTGGATGAATCAGCGCCTCTAATCTAGCTTTAGTCGCTAAAAATGTTGGGCTAACTAAATCTGCTAAGCTGCGAGGGCGCGGCACAGGCACTTCAATCAATTCTTGCACCTCACCCGGGTGCGCTTTGAGCACTAAAATACGGTCAGCTAAAAAAATAGCTTCGTCTAAATCATGCGTAATAAACAAAATAGTCACATCAATATTGCGCCAGATTTCAAGCAAATGCGCTTGCATCTTGCTTCTAGATTGCGCGTCTAGCGCACCAAAAGGCTCATCCATAAGTAAGATTCGTGGCTGATTGACTAACGCTCTCGCAATCGCCACGCGTTGCTTCATACCGCCAGATAATTCATGTGGGTAGGCGCTAGCGAATTTTTCTAAACCCACCAACTCCAGCCAAGTATCTGCCTCACGCGCGGCTTCTTGGGTGCTGATATTGTTCATTTTTAGGCCAAACATCACATTTTGTTTGACGTTTAACCAAGGAAATAACGTATAGCCCTGAAACACCATGCCACGGTCGCGCCCTGGGCCATTCACAGGTTTGTTATCTAAAAGCACTTCGCCAGAGGTATGTGATTCCAAGCCAGCAAGTGTACGAATGAGGGTTGATTTTCCACAACCTGAAGGCCCAATCACGCACACAAATTCGCGTTTATGCGTTTTAAAATTCACATTTTTTAGGGCAACTACTTCACCTTTTGCTGTTTTATACACTTTGTTTAAATTTTTCACTTCTAAAATCACTTCACGTGATTTCAGGCGGTCAAAACGCTCTCTTACAGCGTCTGATTGCTCTAAATAGCTCGGCAAGTTTGTGTTTGTCGTCATCATGATTCCTTATGCTTTATTAGAAGAGACTGCCCAAGGAAACAGGCGCTTAGCTAACCAAGCTAGAATTAAATCGCCACCCAACCCGATAATGCCGATGATGATAATGGCGGCATAAACGTTATCAAAATGTTGATAACGCGCTTGCTGCGTAATAAACCAAGTAATGCCTGAAGATGTACCAATTAACTCTGCAACAATTAAATACGTCCAAGCCCAGCCTAATAAAATACGCTGGTCGCGATACAACTCAGGCAATATGCCCGGAATAATCACGTGCATCATCAGTTTAAATTTGCTCGTGCCTAGCGTCATGGCGGCTTCCAAGAGCGAGTAATCCAGCTTACGAGTGGTATTTGCAATAATAAGTATTTGCTGAAACAAAGTACCAATGACGATAATTGCAATTTTAGGGCCATCATAAATTCCTAAAATCGCGACCATCAAAGCACCAAACGCTGGCGCGGGTAAGTATCTAAAAAACTCAATAAACGGCTCATTTAATCGTGAAATTGCACTGTAAGTACCGCACAAAATCCCTAACGGCACACCAATGAGTGACGAAATAAAAAAGCCCCAAAAGATAATTTGAATGCTATGCCACAAACTTTCATGCAGCCACTTGCCATCACGCTGCTCAGGCTCAGTGGTAAAACCTGTGTATAAAGCCTTAGCCACTTGATGTGGTGCTGGTAAATAAATAGGGTTGGCAGGTTCACCCACTGGTAGCGCTTTACCCGCCGCTTGCATATTAGCTAGCTCATCTTTAAATACTGCTTTATCCACCAGCATGTCAGCCTGAAAGTATTCCACCTCACCAGGCTGGCTGACCAACACCATTGGGTGCCAAACAAAAGGCACATAACTCACGACACACCAAACGAATAAGGGCAACAGAAACGAGCCAAAGCCTAGTAACTTTTGACGGCTGGGTGACAACTCGCGACGCACAGCAAACCATGATGAAAAACTCATTCTGTTTCCTTATTTTTATTAAACGACTAATGCTTAATTATTTTGTGGCGAGCGTAGCGTCAATTGCTTTAGTCAAATTCATCGGCTTTTTATAAACGCCATATTTCACGTTAAAGTCATCTGCGATTTTGCTAGAGCCGTATAGCGATTTAAAACCTTTAGCCTTAACAAATACTTTTTTGCCTTCTTCAAGCGTCAGTAACTTTGTACCTTTTAGCAAAGGCAAATACGCTTCTGGTTTAATGCCCACACGAGCCGCCATAATTTTGACTGCATCAGGCTGTGTTTTTGGGTCGTTGATGTAAAACACGACTTTGTCCCACACTTTCACGACTTTTTTCCAGTCTGCTTTGCGGGTAGATAAGCTCACAGGGCTAACAGTTAATACGTCGTAAATTAAACCTGGCTCATCCGCGGAAGTGTAGATCGGTTTCGCACCCGGTACGCGGCTCATTGCCTCGCCTGAGTTAGGTTGCCAAGCGCCAATTGCTGCTAGGTCGCCAGAGGCTAAGGCTTGTGGGGTTTCATTGGTTTTGGTGTTGACAATCGTGACATCAGATTCTTTCATGCCCGCTTTTTCTAAGCCATTTAGCAATAAAAGGTGTTCTACAAAACCTGTTTCTAAGCCGATTTTTTTACCTTTTAAATCTTTCAGGCTTTTAATTTCAGGCTTAGCGACAATCATATCGTTGCCGTTTGAGTAATCCGTCAATAGAATCATGACGTTCTTAGCTCCTCCTGCACCGGTGACTAAAGCGTCACCATTGGTCACAGTTACGCCATCAATCTTGCCT